>JBMZNW010000248.1:0-2906 GCA_049619915.1 Gammaproteobacteria bacterium | reverse complement strand
GTGAGAGGCTTGATGATGTTAACTAAAGATACGGCGAAACGGGTTGGTGTCACAGATAGACTTGATCCGGAACAAAGTGTTATGGGCGGCGCAAAGTATTTAAATATTTTAAAAGCCTCTATGCCGGAACAAATAGAAGAACCGGATCGCTCCTGGATGACATTAGCAGCATATAATGTTGGCTTAGGGCATCTTGAAGATGCGCGCATCATTACGCAAAAACAGGGAGATGACCCGAACCTTTGGCTCGATGTAGAAAAACATCTGCCCAAGCTGAGTAAAATGGAATGGTATGAACAAACTAAATACGGTTATGCAAGGGGACATGAACCGGTTAAGTTTGTCAAAAGAATACGACGTTATTACGATATCTTGCGCCTTTATCTACAAGAAGAAATGTTAGAAAAACAAGATAAGCCGCTCGACTTAGATAACCTACAAATTAATTCGCCTGTATTCTAAACATATATACTTGAAACATGATGATTATCAATGGCTAAGTTGAGTAGAAAAGCTGAATTAGCTCTTTGGTGGAACGAGTATCAAACAAAAATCGTTTGGCTGTCCATTGTTTTTCTAACCATCATCATAATCATTGCTGGTTTCTATCCTTTATCTAGCGAAACTGTTATGGGTGAAGTTAAAACCGTATCTCCAGAAAATAAGACAACAGGAATGGCCGCAACAACGACCATTTACAGTTCCATAACCGGGGAAGTTGGCATGGTAGTTCCTACTGGCGTAACGCTGAACATTGGCGATAAAGTGGAAATATCTAGAGGCAAAACAATGTTCGGTCTTTATCGATATGTATTTGTTAAAAAAATACCATCATCAAAGCAACCGAATTAATGTAGTTAAGTTTGAGTAATTGTGTTCACGGCGCAGCCTTCTATTGAAGCATTAAGTAGGTCAACATAAATATGAATATAACTTTTATCTTACTAGGTTTGTTTCTTTGGTTTGTCTTAGCGTTTAACGGCGGGATTGGTGAAACGTTTGTAAATTATTCACTCTTTTCCAGTGCGCTATTTATGATTATTACCGGAATATTGGCAATATTTAATTCAACCTTAAATATTGCTCGTATTTTTTGCGCATTAGCTTTGACTTGTTATGCGCCAGTAATATGGCAACGATTTAATTTCTCGTCGAGTCCTGACTGGGGAGGTTTATCTTTCGATGTTGTTTTTATTGTTCTAATGATTATCTTTATAATAAGAAATCCAAATAAACCATCTAAGCCAGAGCCTTCGTAAAGGCTTATTTATTAGCTTAAATATTAATACTCTTTATTAAGATTGACTTAACTCAGCCATAAGTTTTTCAGCTTGCGCTATTTGTTCTTCAGATAGTTCATTAAAGAGTTCATCGCGAACTTGTATTAATGCTTCATTAGCATCTTCATCACCTGATTCATTCGCCAATGATAACCAGGCATATGCACGTATAAGATCTTTTTCAACAGCTTCACCTTTGGCATACCTCATACCCAACATCTGTTGTGCTTTTTGATAACCTTGCCTTGCTGATTTTTCTATCCATTCGTAAGCAATCGTTTCATCTTTTTCAACGCCATGTCCATCGATATAAAGTTGGCCAAGACGATATTGCGCTTTGTTATAACCTGCTTCTGCTGCCATGCGATAAAATTTTGCAGCAAGGATTTCATTAATTGGTAAACCTAAACCATTAGCATGCATGTTCCCAAGTTGGTAATTTGCTTTGGCATAAGACTGTTTCGCTGCGAGCTGAAAACATTTTTCAGCCGCTTGATAATCCTGTGAGATACCGAGACCGTTTACATAAAACAATCCCATATTAAATTGCGCGCGCGCATAACCTTGATTAGCAGCCAACTGATGCCATTTAAATGCTTCTTTTTCATCTTTAGCTACGCCAATACCGCCACCATACATTAATGCCAGATTATATTGTGCTTTTGCATAACCTTGATTGGCAGCTTCTTTATACCAACGCGCTGCTTCTTCTTCATTTGCTTCTGTGCCGATCCCCTGCGCCAACATTAAGCCAAGATTAAGTTGTGCTTTCTTATGTCCTTGTTCAGCGGCAAGTAAATACCATTTAAACGCTTCTTCGTTATTTTTTTCTGTACCGATACCTGCGGAATACATATAAGCAAGATTGTAGCGCGCGCCAGCATGACCTTTTTCTGCTGATTTTAAATACCAGTCGAATGCTTTTTTATAATCTTTTTCGACACCCAATCCATGTTGATAACACCAGGCAAGATTCACTTCTGCGATTGCATCGCCCTGCTCGGCTGATTGACTTAACCATTGCGCTGCTTGTTCTGGATCTTCCGGTACACCAATACCGCGTAAATACATTTGCCCCAGACGAGATTGCGCCTTGCTGGAACCTTGTTCAGCGGCTTTTCGATACCAATAAGCAGCCTGCCCATGATTACGTGGGATACCAAAACCATGCTCATAACGTTCTGCAAGCTGTACCTGCGCTTCTATATCATCCGCGTTGGCATCTTCCATTAATGTTGAAACATCGGCATTCATAAAAGCACTATTTCTAAGTCAATTATATTAGGAAAGAAAAGCTTAGCCTTTATCATGCTGTTTTGTAAGTAATTTTATTATTTATATTTATTTAACGGCATATCACATCTGCTAAACTCGCGACATGACTGAAAACTCGAACTTAGATAATTATAGCCAACTTGGCCCTGACACCATTGTTAATGCCGTTGAATCATTAAATTATATTTCCGACAGGCGTGTTTTAGCACTGAATAGCTATGAAAACCGCGTTTATCAGGTGGGTATTGAAGATGCCAAACCTATTATTGCTAAGTTTTATCGTCCCGCTCGCTGGACAGATGAAATGATTAAGGAAGAACATCTATTTACATTAGAGTTGGCAGAAGCCGA
>JBMZNW010000247.1:0-2908 GCA_049619915.1 Gammaproteobacteria bacterium | reverse complement strand
CGACAATTAACTGCAATGCAACGCGCTTTTCAGCTTGATCAACAAATAAAGATTCGTCTGCTTCACCAATTGCAGCGCTATCGAGTCCTTGCTGCTTTAAACGCTCTTGCATTTCATGTTTTACTCGGTGTTGCTCATTTTCAATTAATGACTTTGGTAGCTCAACCTCGTTTTCTTCGCGTAAAGACTCAAATACTTTTTCTTTCAACTCACGACGCGCGACTAATTCAACTTCACGTTCCATATTACGTCGTATTTCAGCATTCAATGTTTCTTCCTTGCCATCTTTAACACCAAACTGCTGCATAAACTCTTCATTAAGTTCAGGCAGGACAAATTCATTAACCAGATTCACTTTCACTTTAAATTCAGTTTGTTTGCCTTTTAACTCTTCTTTTCCATAGTCATCAGGAAATTTCAAATCTAAAGTAACTTCATCGCCAGCTGATTTTCCTATCAGGCCTTCTTCAAAACCTTCGATAAAGCTTTTGGCGCCTAACTCAAGGTCATAATTTTCAGCTTTTCCACCTTCAAAAGCTTCGCCATCAATAAAACCTTCAAAGTTGATATTAACGCTATCACCGTCTTTGGATGCTCTTTCAACAGGTTTTAGCTCACGTCGTTGTTTACGCAGCATGTCTATCATTTTCGCAACATCATCATCGCTTACGTCACATGCTATTTTCTCAACCTTTATATCAGTCATAGGCTTGAGAGTGACTTCAGGATAAACCTCAAAAACAGCGGTATACGCTAGATCTTTGCCCTCTTCATCATTCAATTCATCAATTTTTGGCAGGCCGGCAGGTTTCAGCTTTTCCTGGTCGATAGCTTCATAAAGACTCTTTTCTACCAATTGTCCAACGACTTCTTTGCGCACCTGAGCACCATAACGACCTGTAATCACTTTTAAAGGTACTTTTCCTGGTCGAAACCCCTGAATCTTTGTTGTCTTGGTCATATTTACAAGACGATTACTTACTTCCGTGTTGATCTGAACTTCTGATAGCTCAACTTTAATCTTACGCTCAAGCGAACTGATATTTTCTACTGATACTTGCATCCTACTCATAAACCTCAAATATTAAGTAAATTCAATATCTTAACTATAAACATTATTGTAAAATAATAATATAGCCAAGATATTTTAATTGGTGCGAAAGGAGAGACTCGAACTCTCACATCTTACGATACTGGTACCTAAAACCAGCGCGTCTACCAATTCCGCCACTTTCGCTTTTCGATTCGAGAAACACTCGTTTCTCTGTTTTTAAATAAGCACAAACCATTCCCGCAATGTATTCTAAAAGAAATTAATTCTTATGGTTATTGGCTTGTATTGTAAATCTGAATATAACAGGTGGGTTAAATAATAACGTTTTTAGAAACATTGTTCAGCAAATGATTTGCATACTCGCCGACATTTACGACTACCCGTACTCGGGTTAAGTATACAGTCTTCACCCCAACGATCACAAATTGTCACACACTTTTTATCCTCTGCTTTATTATAATCGTCTGGAAGCAATAATTCACCATCCAACGGCTTGACGCTTCGCGCCTGATTCTCTTCTTCAGCAGAAACAGGTAAAGCTATTGATAGTGAAATCACCATCAATAATGTCATTACACTATATACTATATTTTTGTAGGCCATATTTTATAGACAGTTTTAATTACTAATGTTCCAACTAAACCGGTATTGTAATGCTTAATATTGTTCTGTCACCAAATTAATCAAAAATAACGTCAACGATTAATATAATTTGAAATAAAAGTGATGGGCGGCGTAGAACTCTAACCCACAACCTTAGGGTTAAGAGACTTCTCTATGCAAATCAATATAATAGAGAACAACAATTTTACACCATTTTTTTATTATGATTACGGTTGATGAATCACTAGCTAAAGGACTTGCAAAGAGAGCCTGCAGAGAATTGCGAGAAGGCATCCAATCAAGGATGAAAGCCCCTGTGCATAGCTTCAAAACTATAACGCTTGCTAATTTTTATAAAAAATTGGTTGCCCTTATCTTAGATACAGCGGGCGACGCTGTAATAATGAAAGTTGAAAAAAGATATCGCCTAAAAAAGAACAACTGTACTTTTATATTGTTCTGGCAGACTGATGATTATAGGTTTTATATAGATTGCTATAGAGTTGACTACAGAATTCATAAAGACAACCCGGAAGCGTATACATTTCTGACTATCAGTAACCACGCCATAGAAAGAATATTTAAACGTTCTAATTCAACAGACACAAAAACAATCGACAATGAGATTGCCGGCATTGTTGCCACGGCAATATTAATATCCAAAACCTTTGTTACAAATAAATTTCAGTTAGCACAAGAGGCCATTTCTCTACCTACACCAAATGGTTTAGCTGTTTTAACGTTAGATGAGAGTGGACCGCCTCTCGTTAAAACATGGTTATCCGATAAGCAATTAGCCGGAAGTCAAAAAGAAGAACTAAAAAAAGAAATTAATTTAAATAAAGCTATCACGATTAATGTTACGCAAGGCGCAAAGCAGAAAAATATAACTATCAAACTCATTGACTTAACTGCAGATAATCTCGCAGAGATCCTTTTCGATTAAAAAGAATTCGTAGCTTATTAACTAAAAGAATATTTGGTGGGCCGTGTAGGACTCGAACCTACGACCAAGTGATTAACAGTCACCTGCTCTACCAACTGAGCTATAGAGGAATATGTATTCCCCGAAGGGAAAGCGAGTGACGGGGATCGAACCCGTGACAAGAGCTTGGAAGGCTCGCATGTTACCGCTACACCACACTCGCAAGCGGGTCTTACACAGGAGAGGAGGTGGTGGTGGTCTCTCCTGATGCCCAGCGACTCGCGAAGGACTCGAACCTTCGACCGACTGCTTAGAAGGCAGTTGCT
>JBMZNW010000246.1:0-2928 GCA_049619915.1 Gammaproteobacteria bacterium | reverse complement strand
CAATAAGTCTAAAAGAAGGCGAAGAAAAATTCATTGAAAATGCAAAACTGGTTAGGCGTTATGGTGCGGCGGTCGTTGTTATGGCATTTGATGAAAAAGGTCAGGCAGACAATACCGAACGTCGCTTTGAAGTTTGTAAGCGTTCTTATGATATTTTGGTGGATAAAGTGGGTTTTCCACCGGAAGACATTATTTTCGATCCGAATGTTTTAACGGTTGCCACCGGTATGGAAGAACATAACAACTATGCTGTCTCCTTCTTTGAAGGCACAAAACTTATTAAAGAACACTTGCCTCATGCATTAGTTAGTGGTGGTTTAAGTAATGTCTCGTTTTCTTTTCGTGGCAACAACCCTGTGCGTGAAGCCATGCATTCGGCCTTTCTTTATCACGGTATTCAGGCTGGTTTGGATATGGGTATTGTCAATGCTGGTCAATTAGGTATTTACGATGAAATTCCGAAAGACTTACTCGAATACATTGAAGATGTTTTATTAAATCGACGTGATGATGCAACAGACCGAATGGTTGAGTTTGCAGAAACAGTTAAGTCTGGCGCAACTAAAGAAAAGAAAGTTGATCTGGAATGGCGTAAAGGTTCCATAGGCGAACGTTTAACACATGCCTTGGTTAAAGGTATCTCAGAATATATTGAAGAAGATACCGAAGAAGCGCGACAGCAGGCAAATAAACCATTACATGTTATTGAAGGCCCGTTAATGGACGGCATGAATGTCGTCGGCGATTTATTTGGCGCAGGTAAAATGTTTCTGCCACAAGTTGTGAAAAGCGCACGCGTTATGAAAAAAGCCGTCGCTTATCTATTACCTTATATTGAAGAAGAAAAAGATGAAGGCGCTAAAAGTAACGGCAAGATCATCATGGCAACAGTTAAAGGCGATGTACATGATATCGGCAAAAATATTGTCGGCGTTGTTTTGCAGTGTAATAACTTTGAAGTAATCGATCTTGGTGTCATGGTGCCTGCACAAAAAATTCTGGACGCAGCGAAAGAGCATAATGCTGATATTATTGGTTTAAGTGGTTTAATTACACCTTCATTAGATGAAATGGTGCATGTTGCTAAAGAGATGCAACGTCAAGACTTTGCGCTTCCTTTAATGATTGGTGGCGCAACAACATCGCGCGCGCATACGGCCGTTAAAATAGATCAAAGTTACGAACACCCGGTTATTCATGTTAAAGATGCTTCGCGTGCCGTAGGTGTATCGACAAAATTACTTAGCGTTGATATGAAAGAAGAATTCAGCAATGAGATTAAAGCTGAATATGAAACCTTGCGAGAACGTCACAAAGGCAAACAATCAAAAACAAAATGGTTGAGTATTGAGCAAGCAAGAGAAAATCGTTTTAAGACAGACTGGAAAAACTATACGCCCCCTGCTCCAAAGAAGTTAGGTGTGATTGTTTTTGAAGATTATTCATTAGAGGAATTGAAAGACTATATAGACTGGACACCGTTTTTTATCGCATGGGAACTGGCTGGTAAATACCCACGCATATTAAATGATGAAGTTGTTGGAGAAGAAGCAATAAAACTTTTTAATGACGCACAAGTAATGCTCGATAAAATCGTTGCTGAAAAATGGTTCAGCGCCAGAGGTATAATTGGCCTGTTCCCTGTCAATTCAATTGGCCATGATGATATTGAAGTTTATAGTAATGAAGATCGCGACAGTTTGTTAGAAACACTGCATTCCTTAAGACAACAGACACAACGTCCACCAGGTCAACCTAATCATGCTTTGGCAGATTTTGTCGCACCGAAAGAAACGCACGCTAAAGATTACATTGGTGCTTTTGCCTGTGCGACAGGTTTTGGCATGGAAGATAGAATTAAAGCATTCGAAGATGACCATGATGATTACAGTGCCATTATGTTAAAAGCATTAGCTGACCGGTTTGCCGAAGCCTTCGCAGAACGGTTACATCAACGCGTAAGAACAGACTTTTGGGGTTATAACAATGATGATGGTCTAGATAATGACGCATTAATAGCTGAAAAATATCAAGGTATACGCCCTGCTCCCGGTTACCCTGCTTGCCCGGATCACACAGAAAAACCAAAATTATGGAAATTACTTGATGTAGAAAACAAGACTGGAATCACATTAACTGATTCGTATGCCATGTACCCTACTTCCGCTGTTTCCGGCTGGTATTTTTCTCATCCTGATTCACGTTATTTTGGTTTGGGCAATATTAATAAAGATCAGGTTGAGGATTATGCTAAAAGAAAAGGATATTCGTTAGAGGATATGGAACGTTGGTTAGCACCGAATCTAGGCTACGACACAGAAGCTTAAATCATAGCAATATCTGAATCATATTAGTCTATCATTTAACAAGACACTTAAGTATTCCAAGATCACGTTAACATCAGAGCAATCAGAAAATATTATATTCCAAATATAATACCTTAATTAGAGTATGCGCTTATAAAGAAAACATACTCTATTTTAATGAATTGATTTCAATTTAGTTTTTTCAAATTTACTTTTTAAAAAAAAAATAATTAACTTTCAGTATCATTCACACAAATTATTAATCACTGAGATTCAATATTTTTAGAAAAATGATACATCATGCGAAAATAGCATTTATTCTTTTAATAATATTTTTTTCACACGCAGCTTATTCTGATGATCAAGCCCTTGCCGAAAAAACAACATCAAATGCCGAAGCGAAGGCATTTGTTGAACACGATGAAAAATCTTTATTATCCAAAGCAGCAGGCTTAATTCCTAAATTTGGTTTCAGTGATGACACTGTAAGCTTCCATATACTCAGAAAAAATAGAGAAAACATATTAATAAGGTTGACTAACCTTCAAGACCAATATAATTATCTATTGGATCAAGAGAAGAAAAACAATTCATTAATAGATAAAACATACATTGATGTCAA
>JBMZNW010000245.1:0-2954 GCA_049619915.1 Gammaproteobacteria bacterium | reverse complement strand
ACAGAATTCGATAGTTCTTACGCACGAGGAGAACCTGCAACTTTAGGCGTTGGTCAGGTTATTAAAGGCTGGCAGGAAGCATTAATGAAAATGCCTGTTGGTTCAAAATGGCAAATCTTTGTTCCTCCTCACATGGCCTATGGCGACCGAGGCGCAGGCCAAGTCATTACTCCGGGCTCAACTTTAATTTTCGATATCGAACTACTGGAAATTAAATAACAGCATTAAGCATGGCAGCCTGCTTAAAATCATAATTATTTTAAGCAGGCTGCCATCTATTATTTAAAATGGCTCCTTTCCTGAAGTAATCACTTCAAAAAATTAGTAAAAGAATTATTAATCGAACGAACATTATTTATATTGCTCTATAAGAATAATGAGTAAAAAGAATTTAATAAATAACATCATTTTCATTTGTTTATTACAGATAAGCGGAACAGCTGTAGCAAATAATGCAGCCGAAACCGACACAGAAGCGCTTTATTCTTCTGGTCTGTCACATTATGAAAAAAAACATTATGAAAAAGCGATTTCAGATCTCAAACTAGCTGTAGAGAAAAAGCCTGATGTTGCCAAGTATCACCATATTTTAGCTGTTAGCTATGGTCGCGAAGCGGAACAAGTAAATTGGTTTAAGGCGATGGACTACGCCAAAAAAACACTTTTGCATCTAGAAAAAGCAAATGAACTAGATCCACTGAATCTGGAAATTCTTGATGATTTGATGGACTACTACCATGAAGCACCCAGCTTTCTCGGCGGAGACACAAAAAAGGGTGATGAAATTCAGGCTTTAATCGAAAAATTAACGCTTGAGAATGAAAAAATGACTAAAAAATGAATATTTTTTGCATGTTATTAAACTGAACGATGGTCAATTAGCCGTCATTCATACTAATATAAGGCTTAATATTTTAAGAAAACATAGTAAAACACTTAAAAATCAATAAATTGGATATAACTTCTCTTGTTAAATACGAAATTAATTTCTTTTCTTACAACAGTATTACTTGTTATTAGCACTGGCGTCACCGCTGAAGTTCGTACTGTTTCGGTTTCAGAACTAGAACCAGAAAGTAAACACATCAGAGCCAGTGAGTTAATCACTCACATTCTTACGACGTATCATTACAAAAAAACGGAATTAGATGATCAACTATCCAGTGAAATTTATAAACATTACCTAGACAATCTGGATCAAAATAAAGCCTATTTTATTAAATCTGACATTCTCGAATTCGAACCGTATCGTTACAAAATTGACGATGCGATTATGAAGTCTGATTTAAGCCCGGCATACAATATATTCAAACGTTATCGACAACGTGTTGATGAACGTATTGATTTTGCGCTTAAAACATTAGAGCAAAAATTCGATTTTACTATTGATGAATCTTATCGTTTTGATCGACGTGATGATGATTGGTCAAATACAAGCAAAGAACTAGACGAATTATGGCGTAAACGCGTTAAAAACGATGTCTTGAATCTACAGCTGGCAAAGAAAGATGATGATGAAATAAAGAAAACATTATCGTCACGTTATGAAAGGATTCGTAGCAGTACCTTCCAGCTTAATTCAAATGATGTTTTCCAATCTTTTATTAATGCTTATACAACATCAATAGAACCGCATACGGCTTATTTCTCACCGCGCACCTCGGAAAACTTTGATATTAGTATGCGCTTATCACTGGAAGGTATTGGTGCAGTATTACGTGCTGAAAACGATTACACCCAGGTAGTTAAAGTTATTACCGGTGGCCCTGCTGAATTAAGCGGACAAATTGGCGAAGATGATCGCATCATTGGTGTCGGTCAGGATGAAGATGGTGAAATTACCGATGTGATTGGTTGGCGATTGGATGATGTTGTTGATCAAATACGCGGTCCGAAAGGAACAGTTATTAAACTCGAAATTTTACCGAAAGGCACAGGCCCAGAAGGCCCTTCGAAAATCGTCAAGCTAACGCGAGAAAAAATCAAACTGGAAGAACAAGATGCCAGCTCCAGCATCATAGAAATACCAGAAAGTAATACTAAAATCGGCGTGATTGACTTACCTACTTTCTATATTGATTTTGCTGCTCAGGCAGAAGGTAAAAAAGACTATAAAAGCACGTCCAGAGATGTGCGTAAATTAATCAAGGAAATGCTAAAAGAAAATATAGATGGATTAATTGTCGATTTACGTAGCAATGGCGGCGGCTCTCTATCAGAAGCATTGGAATTAACAGGTTTATTTATTGATCGCGGCCCGGTTGTACAAACTAAAGATGCCTCTGGCAGAGTGGACATTAATTATGATCCTGAACCGGGGATCAGTTACCCCGGACCATTAGCGGTTCTTGTTGATCGCAATAGCGCATCTGCTTCAGAAATTTTTGCTGGCGCTATTCAAGACTATCGCAGAGGTATTATTGTTGGCGAACCTACTTTTGGAAAAGGCACGGTACAAAACGTGATTGATCTCAATCGTTTTATTAAATCAAGCAATGAAGATCATGGCCGATTAAAAACAACAATAGCGCAATTCTTCCGCGTCAGTGGCGGTAGTAACCAATTTAAAGGCGTTGTTCCTGATATTGTCTTTCCCACAGCAGAAGACTCAGAAGATCAAGGTGAACGCGCTTATGAAAATGCCCTGCCCTGGGATCGAGTTAAAGCTGCGCGCTATTATCCAGCAAACGCACCTATTGATAGTTTCGATATCGCCAAAGAAGAACATGAAAAACGTATCAAACAAAATAAACTGTTTCAATTGTTAATGGATGACATTTATTTGCAACGCGAAGCCAGTGATCGAAAAGAAATTCCGTTATTACAAAGCAAGCGAAAAGCCGAGCGAGAAAAGATACTGGCTGCAAAAAAAGACATTGAAAATGCTATGCGCGCAGAAAAAGGATTGCCGCCATTAAAAGACGATGAAGAATTCGACCCAACTGAAATTGCAG
>JBMZNW010000244.1:287-2955 GCA_049619915.1 Gammaproteobacteria bacterium | reverse complement strand
GAAGGATTAACAAATCCTGTTGATTATCAAGTTGACGCATTTGTTGACCACCTTGACAGAAATGGAAATACAATTAAATCTTATACATTAAGAGGATTGTTTCCAACTGGTATTGGTGAAATTGATTTAGTTGTTGTTAATCTGTATCCGTTTGAACAAACAGTGAGTAGACCGGATTGCACCTTTGCCGAAGCCATTGAGAATATTGATATTGGCGGGCCTGCAATGCTCCGTTCATCAGCAAAGAATCATGCTTCTGTTGCTGTTGTTGTTGATACCGAAGACTATGATGTTGTCATAAAAGAATTAAAAGAAAACGATCAAAGCGTCAGTGATGAAACCCGTTTCAGATTAGCGCAAAAAGTCTTTGCGCATACTGCGAATTACGATGCCAATGTTTCAAATTACCTTGGCGCGATGAATCAGGAAAAAGAACCAGTTGATTTTCCATTAACCTATTCAACGCAGTTTAAAAAGAAACAGGAATTACGCTACGGTGAAAACCCTCATCAGAGTGCCGCTTTTTATACTGAGCCAAACCCTCCAGCAGGAACGCTGGCAAGCGCAAAACAAATTCAAGGCAAGGAACTTTCCTATAACAACATTAATGATACAGATGCGGCATTGGAATGCGTTTTATCGTTTAAAGAAACAGCCTGTGTGATTGTAAAACACGCAAACCCTTGTGGCGTTGCTGTTGCAGATAGTGTTCTTGAAGCTTATGAAAAAGCCTATGCAACCGATCCCACTTCTGCATTTGGTGGCATCATCGCCTTTAATAAAGAACTCGATGTTGCAACAGCTAAAGCTATAGTCGAACGTCAGTTTGTCGAAGTCATTATTGCGCCAACGATTGCGCCTGAATGTATTGATATTATCGCTGCTAAGAAAGGCGTGCGTTTACTTGAATGCGGCCATCGTGATGGCAAGATTAATCAACTTAATTTGAAGCGTGTCAGTGGTGGTTTATTGGTTCAAGACAATGATCAAGGTGAAATTACTCGATGTGGTTTAAAAGTCGTGACAAAAAGAGAACCAACTGAACAAGAATTTAACGATCTGTTGTTTGCTTGGCATGTTGTCAAATACGTTAAATCCAATGCCATTATTTATGCAAAGGATAATCAAACAGTCGGTATTGGTGCCGGACAAATGAGTCGTGTATATAGTGCGCGTATCGCTGCGATTAAAGCAGCCGATGAAAATCTTCAAGTTGCAGGTTCAGTGATGGCATCTGATGCTTTCTTTCCATTCAGAGATGGACTCGATTCAGCCGCGGAAGTCGGGATAAAAGCTGTGATACAGCCCGGTGGTTCAGTACGTGATGAAGAAGTGATTGCGGCGGCGGATGAACACGGCATAGCTATGGTCTTCACTTCAATAAGACATTTTTTACATTAAAAATCTACACCATCAATCAAAGGTTATAAATAAGAGAAAGCTATGAAAGTATTAGTTGTAGGTGGTGGTGGTCGTGAACATGCGTTGGCATGGAAAGCAGCGCAGTCTGATCAAGTAGAAATCGTTTACGTTGCACCCGGTAATGCAGGAACAGCAAGAGAGAATATATTAGAAAATATTGCAATCGGCGCAGAAGATATTCTCGCATTAAAAGCTTTTGCAGAAAAAGAAAAAATTGATTTAACCATCATTGGCCCCGAAGCACCATTAGTCGCAGGCATCGTTGATGAATTTCAACAGGCTGGACTTGCTTGTTTTGGGCCAACAAAAGCAGGTGCTATTCTCGAAGGTTCTAAATCATTTTCAAAAGATTTCTTAAAACGTCATAACATTCCTACAGCAGAGTATGAAGTGTTTACCGAAGTTGAGCCTGCGATTAACTATGTTAAGTCTAAAACAATTCCAATAGTCATAAAGGCTGATGGTCTGGCAGCAGGTAAAGGTGTTGTTATTGCCATGACCGAAGAAGAAGCCATTAATAGTATTACTGATATGTTGTCAGGTAATAAATTTGGCGAAGCTGGACATCGTGTTGTAATTGAAGAGTTTATGCAAGGCGAAGAAGCCAGCTTTATTGTTATGGCCGATGGCGAACATGTTTTACCGTTAGCTAGTTCACAAGATCATAAAGCGCGTGACGAAGGTGATAAAGGCCCGAATACAGGCGGCATGGGCGCATACTCTCCTGCACCCGTTGTTGATGCGGCCATGCATGACCGTATTATGAACGAAGTGATTATGCCAACGATAAAAGGTATGGCGAGCGAAAACAGAACTTATACCGGCTTTCTTTATGCTGGTGTGATGATTACTAATGATGGAACACCAAAAGTATTAGAGTTTAATTGTCGTTTTGGTGATCCGGAAACACAACCGATCATGATGCGTTTAAAAAGCGACTTGGTTTCACTTTGTCTTGCCGCAACAAATAAAACACTTGACCAATCAACAGCAGAATGGGATGAACGTGCTGCCTTAGGTGTTGTTACTGCATCGAAAGGTTATCCCGAAAGTTCAAGTAAAGGCGATGTAATCAGAGGTCTTGATTCAAACTTCGGCGACAATGTTAAAGTTTTCCATGCAGGCACAAAAGAGAATAACGGTAATATAGAAACAGCCGGCGGTCGTGTTTTATGCGTAACCGGTCTAGGCGAGTCAGTCACCAAAGCACAACAAGCAGCCTATCAAGCTTTAGATAATATTAACT
>JBMZNW010000244.1:0-277 GCA_049619915.1 Gammaproteobacteria bacterium | reverse complement strand
ATGGTATGTTCTATAGGAAGGATATTGGCTACCGCGCTATTCAAAGAGAAAACTAAATCTTTTCAAAGTCCATCTAGTGGCTATTTGTCGTCATGGATTTAGGCATGAAAAATAGCCGTCGCTGCATTGCGCCGATGTAATCGCGGCAGTTTGTATATCCTATACTTCAAGTGGACATTGTGGATATATCGTCAGTATAATTAAATCATTACTCATCTTATTAAAACACGGAGAGTTTTATCTATGTTGCCTATCAAAGGCTATAGTACGTTAGTGG
>JBMZNW010000243.1:283-2977 GCA_049619915.1 Gammaproteobacteria bacterium | reverse complement strand
ATATCACCCATGCGCGAACCTATCGCCGCACCGAAAACAACAAAATAAAGCGACGTTGATAATACAGGAGAAGCGATACTTTGCATTAGCGTACGAAGCGTACGCATTATTTCAAACTTATAGATAGCTTTAATAGCGTATAAATTCATTCTTACTTATCCTTGTTTCACCAAACTAACAAAAATTTCTTCGAGCGAACTTTCTCTTGTATTTAAATCCTTGAACTCGATATTGTTTTCGCTGAGTTTTTTTAAGAGTTTAACGATACCGGTATCTTCGTTTTGTGCATCGAAGGTATAAAGCAGCTCATGACCATCGGCTGTTATCTCAAGTTCGTATTCATTTAACTCTGAAGGAAGAACCTCTAATTTATTTTGTAAATGTAAGGTTAATTGTTTTTTGCCAAGCTTTTTCATCAGCGTTTGCTTTTCTTCAACGACAACAATTTCGCCTTTATTAATAACACCGATGCGATCAGCTATTTCTTCCGCTTCTTCGATGTAGTGCGTCGTTAAAACAATTGTTACTCCATCTTTACGCAAGCCATCGACCATTTCCCACATATCCTGACGCAATTCAACATCAACACCTGCAGTGGGTTCATCAAGAAATAATATTGCTGGTTCATGTGACAACGCTTTTGCGATCATAACTCGTCGCTTCATGCCACCGGACAAGGTCATAATTTTTGAGTCTTTCTTGTCCCATAAAGAAAGCTTGCGCAGGATTTCTTCGACATAGCCATGATTTGCCGGCTTGCCAAAAATACCTCGGCTGAAATTCACGGTGTTCCAGACGCTTTCAAACATGTCCGTTGACAGCTCTTGCGGAACAAGACCTATCTTGCCTCGGACTTCTCGATAATTGGAAATGATATTATGGCCATCCGCTATTATTTCACCGGAAGAAGGGTTTACTAGACCACAAATAGTACTGATTAAGGTTGTCTTGCCTGCGCCATTTGGACCCAAAAGCGCAAAGATTTCACCTTTTTCAATTTCAAGATTGATGTTTTTTAGAGCCTGAAAACCTGACTTATAGGTTTTATTCAGCTCTTTTATTGATATAACGGACTGCATTTATTGCCTGTATGATATGGAAATATCATCAATGATAAGAAGCAATAAAACGAATGTCGAATTAAATTCTTAGAAAAATTTAATAAAGTTAAAGCAGAGTGATCTTAAGCTTAGTTTGAATAAATAAGCTCATTAACTTCCTTTAGTCGATTATCACGTCCACAACCATATCGATAATATTTATAACGGATTGGGTTTCTTTGATAATAATCCTGATGATAATCTTCAGCAGCGTAGAACTTTTTCTCCGGCAAAATTTCAGTAACAATAGTCGCCTTATCTTTCAGCTTTGCCTGCAATGCTTGTTTACTTTTCTTTGCTAATTCAATTTCGGTTTCGTCATTAGTAAAGATTCCTGCTCGATACTGTGGACCTTTATCACAGAACTGTCCATGAGCATCAAAAGGATCAATATTTTTCCAGAAAACATCTAACAAGGTTTGATAACTGACTTTAGTCGCATCATATTCAATCCGCACGGCTTCATAATGCCCTGTCGTTCCTGTTGAGGTTGATTTATATGTTGGGTTTTTAGTATGACCGCCGGTATATCCTGAGATTGTACTTTTTACACCTTCAATTTCATCGAATGGCTTTTCCATACACCAAAAACAACCGCCTGCAAAAACAGCTGTTTTCGTTTCTGCAAACACACTAATTTGTATACCGCATAATAATACGGCGAGTAATAGTCTAGACATGCTTATCCTCTTAATGCGGGTAACGGTTTATTTTCAGGAATGAATTTTATTGCCAAGCCATTGTTGCAATAACGCAAACCTGTCGGCTCTGGGCCATCTTCAAAGACATGTCCTTGGTGTCCACCACAACGAATACAATGGTATTCGGTTCTTGGCCAAATCAGCTTTAAATCGAGTTTGGTATCAAGACGACCTTCAATAGGACGGAAAAAACTCGGCCAGCCTGTACCGCTTTCATATTTTGTTTCTGATTCGAATAAAGGCAGATAACAAGCAGCACAGATGAAAGTACCTTTTTCCTTAACATGATTTAGAGGACTTGAGCCGGCAGGCTCGGTACCTTCTTCAAACAAGATATGAAATTCCTGTGTTGAGATGAGCTTACGCCATTCTTTATCAGATTTGTCTAGTGGAGCCACATCAATATCTGGATTAATCGGGTGAGCTAAAAGCCCGTGGCTACTAACTAATAATGCGCCGGCTACACCGCTCGCTTGTATTAAAAATTGTCTTCGTTTCATACCATTTCTCCTAAGGTAATACAAAGACCGCCATTAACCGATTAGGTTCCTTTTAATAAGAGTGAACTACATCACACTCGCTAATAATGGGATGTAGTGGTCAATTAATAAAAACGCAAACATAAACATCAGGTAAATTAACGAATATGAAAATGTTTGCATTGCCAGACGATCCGCGTGGTCATATTGCATACGGACGGCGTAGTAGAGAAAGCCTATGCCCAATATCACCGCACCGACCAGATAGAACATGCCGGACATGCCGACGAGATAAGGCAGCAAAGACACTAATACCATCAAAATGGTATAGAGCAGAATATGTAAGCGGGTGAATTCTACGCCATGAGTAACCGGCAACATCGGCATATCCACCTTGGCATAGTCTTCACGACG
>JBMZNW010000243.1:0-273 GCA_049619915.1 Gammaproteobacteria bacterium | reverse complement strand
TGGTGGTGTCCAGGCAAAAATAATGAGGAATAATAATAAGGAATTCGGGTCAAGCGTCCCTGTAACGGCAGTCCAGCCTAGCACAGGTGGTGCTGCACCTGCCGCGCCACCAATAACAATATTTTGTGGCGTCGCGCGCTTTAAATACATCGTATAGATAAAGGCATAACCAATTAGAGAAGCCGCGGTCAGGCCTGCTGTTAATGGGTTTACTAAAAATGCCAATATGCCCATTGAAATAGTGCCGAGGAACCAGGCAAAGATAATGGCGTT
>JBMZNW010000242.1:246-2983 GCA_049619915.1 Gammaproteobacteria bacterium | reverse complement strand
ATACGTTCAGAAATAGGAAATAAAGCTTGAACAATACGTGTTTCTTTGTCGAGTTCTGTCGTTGGTAAACTTGCGACAGCTCGAATTAATAATTCTGTATTCTTAATTACATCTAGGCCTATATAACTACGAGTTTGCGATAGCTGTAGTATGATCGTGTCCCCAGGAATTTCAGGAACAAGGTTTTCTATATCATTAGAGCTGGAAGCAATGATCCTGCCTTTTTTAGTTAATAGTGTTAATTCATTCGCATTAATACGTTCTCTGATTTGATCAATATCAAAAGTAAGTTCGGCATCAGAAGTTTCATTTAATTCTTCTGCAATTTTTTCAGTTGTATTCAGTAGCTCTCGCATTCTTACATCCAATGCAAGCCGACTGAGTTCTAGTGAGTCATCCAGTGCTTGTTCTACTCGCAAATCAAACCAACTATCTATGCCACGATGTAAGAAGTCGAGTGAGAAAGAATAAACAATTAAAACAGGCGTGACCGATAACAAGGAAAATATCATTACCATCCTGACGGTCATGCGCGAACCGGCAACATGGTTTTTTAATTGGCGTATTAATCGTTTTAGGTTTACTAGGATAAGAATAACAAGACTAATTAAACCTAAAGCATTAAATATTAATAATGATGAATAATAGCGATCAAATAACTCGGGATTCTGTAAAGTCTGACTCATCATCAATAATGACATGAGCATAAAAATAAACAGACCACTGCCAATTAATAAAATTAAATTTTTTCCGGACTTCATTGCATTATGTCCCATTCAAGCCACTTGCTAGACATATCCCATTCTGAAGAAAAGTAGGCTTGCGGTAATAGAGGTGTGGGTAATGAACTTATATCAAGAAATGTTTTAACTCTAACAATATAGTTTTTTTCTTTGCTCAGTAAATCATAATCAAATAATTTCAGTTTTGTTATCGTGTTGATATGATTTAACGCTGCATCAAGATTGCTATAAGAATTTTTTATACCTGTATTGATGCTAATGGTTAAATAGTTATTAGTAAGTGGCAGATGTTCGAGTTTAATAATAATAACTTCTTCATTAACTGTTTTGTCCCAAAGCCACTTGCGTTTATGACGTAATTGAAAGTGTGTGTGTATTTCAAGTGGTATGCCATGTAGCAACGCTTCATTAGCTTCATCGGTTAATTTAAAATCAAGCTCAGCATCAACAAAATATGTTTCATTCTCTGTATAGCCATGTGTTGATTTTATATCGATTGTTTTAGAAGTAACTATGTTTGGTAGACATAGAAATATTACCAATAGCATTGTTCTTTTTATAGACATGAAACTCAGCATAGTATTATTTCTTTTTGAGACAGGCATAAAAAAATCCATCCATATTGTCCTGCCCGGCTAATATTTGTCGGCCGTATCCTATATCAATTCCCCATTCTGCTTTTATTGGTTTAAGTTCGCAGTCATCATTATTATTTATGAAACTTTTAATGACATCTTTATTTTCTTGTTTAAGAGTAGAACACGTTACATATAACAATAAACCACCTGACTTTAATGTTTGCCATAAGGTAGCTAATAGTTCTTTTTGTACTGCATTGATGTTATCGACTTCTTCTTTTGTTCTAAGGGATTTAATGTCTGGATGGCGGCGAATCACGCCGGTAGCAGAGCAAGGCGCATCTAAAAGAATGCGATCAAATTTTTCTTTATTCCACCAGTTGTTTAAATCATTAATGTCAGATGTTTTAATTTTTGCATCCAGTTTTAACCGTTGTAATGTGTCGTTCAGTCTTTGAGTTCTATTTGCTTCTTTCTCGACACAGGTTAAAGAGTCTAGTTTTGTCTCTGTTTCCAGAATATGTGCACTTTTACCACCCGGTGCGGCACATGCATCAAGTACATTCTGGCCTGGTTTTAAATCAAGCAAATCAACACAGAGCTGCGCAGCAAGTTCCTGAACAGAGACATCACCTTCGTTAAAACCGGGAAGTTGCTGAACATCAACGGCTGTTTCCAGTAAAATGCCGCTGTTCGAATAAGGTGTAGCCGTACCTGTTAAATCAGCTTTATCTAACTTGCAGAGATAAGCTTCTCTGTTTTGATGTCTTTTGTTTACGCGTAAGTACATCGGTGGTTTTTGGTTATTGGCTTGAAGAATACTTTGCCAATGTTCTGGCCAATCCTGTTTTAATTGCTCAATAAACCATTTGGGATGAGATGTTTTAATGCTTTCATCTTTCTCTAAAGAAGTATCAACTTGTTCTGACTCTCTAATGTAACGACGTAATATGGCGTTAACTAAACCCTTTGCCCAAAGCATATTAATCTTTTTACAGGTATTAACCGTTTCAGAAACAACCGCATGCGGCGGAATTCTCATGAAACGTAATTGATAAAGCCCGATCAAGATTAAGTATTTAAGCCGGTTGTCTTTTTTCTTGATTTTTTTATCAAGCAGCTGGTTTAGGATATGTTCGAGCTGGATATACCATCTGAATGTGCCATAACTCATTTCCTGAATCAGCGCTTTTTCTTTTCCAGCATTTTTAAATGAATCGTTGTTATTGAGTGCTAATGATAATGTCATTTTATTCTCAACACTTTGTTCAATAATTTTACTTGCAATTAAACGAGCGGACATTAGTTATTAATTTGCTACAGGGTTCGCGTCAAAAAAATCAGCATGACCGTTGAGAAACTCTTTTGCTGTCATAGCGCGTTTTCCGGCTGATTGCAGTTTAGTTATAGAGAGTA
>JBMZNW010000242.1:0-236 GCA_049619915.1 Gammaproteobacteria bacterium | reverse complement strand
TGTTTTCGCCGGTGACGATATCAAGGCTCGACTTATTATTCAGTATGGTGCCGGGTTTATAATTTTCTGAGCCGGTTTTTACTTCTGCATCCCAAATCCGGATATTGAGATCATTAATCTGCGTATGTGTAACAGGGAAAGGATTAAACGCCCGGATTTTCTTTTCTATTTCTGTTGCCGGTTTACTCCAATCAATTTTGGCTTCCGGTTTGGAAATTTTATTTGCGTAGTTGGAA
>JBMZNW010000241.1:0-3015 GCA_049619915.1 Gammaproteobacteria bacterium | reverse complement strand
AATGTGGTTTTGCATAGACTTCTGATCAGATTTCTAATAAAAAGTAAAGGAAGTTGATTCAGGGCTCCCCAATGCAACTATGTATTGATTTCTTATCAGATTTTCATAAAAAAGATGAAACCGGTCGCCGAATGATAGTTGACTACAAATCTTATGCCGGCCATAACTCTGGTAAAGAACATTACACTGCTATTCTACGTGATGTCAGTGAACAAAGGATTGCGGAAGAGCTTTTATTTCTGGAAAAAGAACACGCTCAGGTAACTTTGGAATCTATTGGTGAAGGTGTAATCACTACTGATGAAAATGATCAGATTGTTTATATTAATCCAGTAGCAGAAGAAATTATTGGACTAAAAGAAGATAAAACGAATGGTAAAGATCTAAACGAATTACTTAAACTCTATATAGAAGGTAGCGAAGAAGCACTAAAACTAGGTTTAAAGGAAGCTTCAGTTGATGTGACGCGGATAAAACGCTATGGCGCGTTAGTATTAAAAAGAACCGATGGATCTGACGTTTCTATAAAACTTACGGTTTCTCCTGTTAGAAACAGGGAAGGCCAGATTATAGGCAGTGTTTTAGTATTTCAAGATATCTCCAAATCGCGTGAGATGGAAAGAGTGTTATCTTATCAAGCTTCGCATGACCCAATTACGGGACTATTAAATCGTCGTGAATTTGAAGTTCGCTTGTCTGAATTAATTCGTACCGCAAGAATAGATGGTCATCATCATATCATCTGTTATGTTGACCTTGATCAGTTTAAAATTGTTAATGATACCTGTGGTCATAATGCTGGTGATGAATTATTACGTCAGTTAACTGTATTACTTAGTGAGAGTCTAAGAGGTAGTGATACCTTAGCCAGATTAGGTGGAGATGAATTTGGGATTCTATTGAACAACTGTGAAATGTCGGTTGGTTCAGAAATTGCCAATAATGTTCGCAAAAAAGTAGAAGAGTTTCGTTTTACTTGGGAAAAGCGAACTTTTTCTGTTGGTGCAAGCATTGGTATCGCAGGTATTTCTAAACACTCAGACAGCGCTGCGGAAATTATGAGTATGGCCGATGCTGCTTGTTATGCCGCTAAGGATGCTGGTAGGAACAGGGTGCATATTCATGAACCGGATGATAATGAAGTTAAGTTGCGTCGGGGGCAAATGCAATGGGCTTCTAAAATTCAAGAAGCGATAGACCAAGATCGTTTACGATTATTTTTTCAAGAAATTGCGCCAATTAAAGACGAACTTGATGATGATCATCGACATTATGAAATCTTTGTACGTATGTTAGACGAAGATGGCAGTATTGTTCCTCCAGGCGCTTTTATTCCTGCAGCAGAGCGCTATGACCTCATGAATTCAATTGATAAATGGGTCGTTAAAAATGCATTGTCGTGGATGGGCAGTAATAATCAGGCTGATATGTTATCGATAAATCTATCCGGTGCCTCAATCAATAACCAGGAATTTTTAGATACAATCAAAAGGCAAATTGAATATTATAAGGTGAACCCTAATTTAGTTTGTTTTGAAGTTACGGAAACTGCCGCAATCAATGATATGGTGAAAGCAAAACATTTTATTGATGAATTGAAACAACTTGGTTGTAAATTTTCACTCGATGATTTTGGTAGCGGCTTGTCGTCTTTTGGCTATTTAAAAACTTTACCTGTCGATTATTTAAAAATTGATGGTATGTTCGTACGCGATATTGTGCATGATAAATTTGACCAAGCTATGGTTGAATCAATCAATAGTATTGGCCAATTAATGGGACTAAAAACAATCGCTGAATTTGTTGAGAATGAAGAGATAATTAAAAAACTTAAGCAAATAGGGGTTGATTACGTTCAAGGCTATCATATTGGTAAACCTTCACCACTAGAAGAACTCTATGATACAGGTTTGTGGCCGAGAACTAATGTTTCAAATTAATAACACGCTTTTCTGTAACAATCATATCTAACGGCAAATCTGTTTCTTCCAGTGGTAGTTCATCGACAATTTGCACTTCAAAAGCGAGTCCTATTTTTGTTTTAACGTTATTTTTCGCAAACCATCTGTCGTAATAACCACGCCCATAGCCGAGTCGATCGCCTTTTTCAGTGAAACCAAGGCCAGGTGTGATAGCAATATCAAAGGGTTTGGTTACTGCTTCATTGGATTTAGGCGTTAGAATTCCTCGTTTATCAGGTTCGAGTTCAGAAAAGTCGGACAAGGAAATAGCCAGTATTTCTGTCTTATTCATGATTTTAGGTACGGCCAAGTCTCGATTTTGTTCTAGAAAAGTGGATATTAACGGCCGTGTTTCGACTTCATCTAGGTAGGAAATATAGCAAAATACATGTTTTGCCTGATTAAATTCAGGTATTTCCAGTAAAAATTTTGTAATTTTTTGACTCATATTTTGACGCTCTGAATCTAAAAGCAAGCTACGGCGCCGTTTTATTTCATTTCGCAGTCGTTTTTTTTCTTCATGTAGAGTCATAAGAAGTGTAATAATATTTATTTAAAACAATAAGATAGAGTATTTATTTGAGTCTATTTTTAATTGTTTTTTTACAGTGATTTTAACGGTTTTCTACAATAATTAGGCTAGCATTTTACCTCGCCAAAAATCAGCGTCTTTACTTTCTTTTTCAACGTTTTTACGTACAATAGCGCCTTTTTTCGGGCGGGTACTTATATCCGTTAGTTATTTTAGAATTTTATAGAGGTCATCATACTGATGGTAACAATTAGATTGTCACGTAAAGGCGCTAAGAAAAACCCATATTATCATATTGTGGTTATTGATAGCCGTAAGGCAGACAGTGGTCGTCCACTAGAACGCGTTGGTTTTTTCAACCCGTCTGCGATAGGTCAGGAAGTTCCACTTAAGATTGAACAGGATCGTATTGATCACTGGGTTTCACAAGGTGCGCAAATATCTGATCGTGTTGCAAAGTTAATCAAAGAAAACGCGGCAGCAAACGCAGCGTAATTGATTAATAAAGTTTGCTTAAGTTAA
>JBMZNW010000240.1:0-3025 GCA_049619915.1 Gammaproteobacteria bacterium | reverse complement strand
TAATATAAAGAAATCATTCTATAAATTAAATTTAATAGTTTTACTTAAAAAGCTTTTAATTCGCGGAGTTAGGAAATAGAACTAGCGACAAAATGACAGCAGCTATCTTGAGTACTTCTTTTTAGAAAGAAGAGCTTTGCCGTAAAAAGCAGATCATTTTTAAATAAAGGCTCTATAATTGAAGTAATTAATACCTAAGAAGACATTTTATTCGAAATGATTAAATATAAAAAAATCACAGCAATAGTTTTAACTATTTTTATATCTGCTTTATCTAGCTTTTCTTTTCTACAAAAAGCATCTGCTGAATCTGAAATGACCGTTTATAAATCTCCGACTTGTGGTTGTTGTAATAAATGGATTACGCATATGGAAGAGAATGGTTTTAAGGTCAAGGCAGTTGATGTCATCGAAATGAATATTGTGAAACAGAAATATGGTATTAAAAGAAATTTGGCCAGTTGTCATACTGCAATCATTGATGGTTATTTTATTGAAGGTCATGTTCCTGCTGCTGATATAAAACGTTTATTAGCTGAGAAGACTGATTCAAAAGGTTTAACTGTTCCCGGTATGCCTGTTGGTTCGCCGGGTATGGAAATGGGTGATCGTATTGATAGCTATCAAGTCTTATCAGTAAAGAGCGATGGTAGCACTGACGTTTTTAATCAATATTAATTTCTAAGTTTCATGCAACGCATTCCTGAACCTGAGTTAATGTCTGATGAAGATCAGGCGATGGCTTATGCCAATGCAGACTTTGAAGAACCGCATAATCATTTTATTTCACTATTAAAAGACTCTGTTGCTGATGTTCTTCCTAAATCGGGAATAGCAATGGATTTGGGTTGTGGTGCTGCTGATATCAGTATTCGTTTTGCTAAGGTATTTCAACATTATCAGATTGATGCTTTAGATGGCTCTGCTGCGATGTTGGCAGAAGGTGAAAAAGCGTTATGCGTTTCAGCTTTAAGTGATCGCATTAGTCTTATTCAAGACTATCTAAAAGAAACGACATTAGCTGATAAAGATTACGATCTTATTTTCAGTAATAGCTTATTACATCATTTACATGATCCGATGTTGTTATGGAACTGCATTAAAAATGCAAAAGGCAATCCTAAGGTTTTTATTATGGACTTAATGCGTCCTGATTCGGAAGAGAAAGTAGATTGGATGGTTAAAGAATACGCTGCGGGTGAGCCAGAAGTATTACAACGTGATTTTTATAATTCTTTAAAAGCGGCGTTTACGCTTGATGAAGTAGAACAACAATTAATTACAGCAGGTTTAGACGGGTTTAATGTTTCAGTTGTGTCAGATAGGCATTTAATTGTTTTTAGAAAATAAATCTTTTGTGTGCTCCTGCACAAAAGATATACATTACGTCCATGTAAATAAAAAACCGGAACAGAATTTCTTCTGTTCCGGTTTTAGTATTACATAAAGTGCTACTTAGCTTGCTTCTTTCGTTGTTTTAACGATAGCTGCCGCTACTTTATATGGATCAGCGTTTGATGCTGGACGACGATCTTCTAATCGACCTTTCCAACCATCTTCAACTGTACCAATTGGAATACGAATTGACGCACCACGATCAGAAACGCCGAAGCTAAATTGATCGATAGATTGTGTTTCGTGTTTACCGGTTAAACGATGATCGTTGTCAGCACCGTAGACGCTGATATGACGTTCGATGTTTTTACCGAATTGTTCACAGATTTTGGTAAAGGTTCCTTCATCACCACAGTCACGCATAACACCGTTTGAGAAGTTTGCATGCATACCAGAACCGTTCCAGTCAGTATCGCCTAATGGTTTAGGATGCCATTCAATTGCTAAACCGTATTTTTCTGCAGTACGTTCTAGGAAGTATCGGCCTAACCAGGTTTCATCACCAGCGCGTTTTGCGCCTTTCGCGAATACTTGGAATTCCCATTGTCCTGCTGCTACTTCGCCATTGATACCTTCAACGTTAAGACCAGCTTCAAGACAGATATCTAAATGATCTTCAATAACTTCACGACCATATGCATTGTTAGCACCTACAGAACAGTAGTATGGACCTTGTGGTCGTGGATAACCTGCGTGAGGGAAGCCTGGAGGTAAGTTTGTTGCTGGGTCCCAAAGAAAATATTCTTGTTCGAAACCAAACCAGAAATCATCATCATCATCACCTTCGTCAATGGTAGCGCGACCATTAGATGCGTGAGGTGTGCCGTCCGCGTTTAATACTTCGGTCATAACCAGATAACCGTTCTTGCGGTCTGGATCTGGCACGATCATTACAGGTTTAAGTAAACAATCTGAGTCATTACCATCCGCTTGTTCGGTAGAACTACCGTCAAATGACCACATCGGACAATCTTCCAGTTTGCCACTGAAATCTTTGCGAATCATCGTCTTACTACGAAGACTTTGTGTTGGCTCGTATCCGTCCAGCCAAATATATTCCAACTTACTTTTCATGATTATTATATCTCCAACAAATATTTGTTTAATTTACTACATCACCATTTGTAGACTCGAAAAATTGCAATATGTGTTCCAATTTTGGGCACACATTGTAGAGTCTTTTCTAGTTTATTTCCGAAAATTTTGTTTTTATAAAAAATATAATAAAAATAATAAGTTAAACGTTTTAGCCAATCTTAAGTGGGCTTAGTAAGTCAGTTTAAGTTAAACCGAGGGATCGAACAGAAATGAAAATATGCACAAAAAAAGTGCAAATTTATAAAAATTATAAATAAATAGCACAAAAATAGTGCTTTTTGTTTTTGTCGCTAACTCCAGTCTTCTTCAAGTTGTCTGATTAATTCTGAGCAGCTTTGGATTCTGTCGTCTGCTTTTTTGGCTATGCATTGCATCGCAACATCTTCCAGTAGCGTTGGAATGCGTATTTGAGTCAGGCTTGAAGGTTTAGGTGGCGCGACATTGAGCGTTTCCTCAATCATCTTATCAATCGTTTCTTCTACTGATGGCGGTCTGCCGCATAGGATTTCAAACAATACTGCGCCCAAACTAT
>JBMZNW010000239.1:0-3028 GCA_049619915.1 Gammaproteobacteria bacterium | reverse complement strand
CTTTCTTCAGGCGTGATTAATTCCGCTTCATTTTCTAAATAAACCGTTTCTGTATTATTGTTTTCAGCAACATCGATTTTTTTATTGTGAGTTAAATTCTCGGTAACTGTTTCCGTTCCTTCAACAAGTATTGCTTCATCTACCAGACCGGGTATTTGCACTGAAGAAATTGAAGAAGAGGCAGGTGTTGTAATTGTTTTATCAGGAGTTGCAGCAACAGTTGGAATTGAATCAGGCGTTTTTTGTTCAGAGTCAGATGAGCCGGTACCGAATATAAATGCGGCTGCTATGACAAGAATAGAAAAGCCGAACAAGACTGGTTTGATAAAGGGCGAAGACTCTTTTTTGACGTCAATTCGCTCAACTTTATTCTTGTAGTCTTCCTTTATATAGACTCTGTAAGTCACGGTTTACCCTGAGTAAATTTCGCCTACAATAGCTTTTGCAGCCAGCATCGTCAATATTCAATTACGCAATACTTGCGCTTTGTCGACTATGGTAAGCTACGCGCAATTTTATTAACTGAATGGGGTAAATATGACATCCGTAAACGAGGCCATGGAATTAATCGCCAGAGGCGCTGACGAAATCCTGGTAAAAGAAGAACTAAAGAAAAAGCTCGAATCGGGTAAGACGCTTAATATTAAAGCCGGTTTTGATCCAACAGCACCGGATTTACACCTTGGCCATACGGTATTAATCAATAAACTCCGCCAATTTCAGTTATTAGGCCATCAGGTTATTTTCTTAATTGGTGATTTTACCGGAATGATTGGTGATCCTTCTGGTAAAAGTGCAACACGACCGCCGCTAACAAGAGAGCAGGTAAAGGAAAATGCCGAGAGTTATCAGCAACAGGTTTTCAAGATATTAGATCCAGAACTAACGCGGGTTGAGTTTAATTCCAGTTGGATGGATAAAATGAATGCGTCTGATGTGGTGCGACTGGCTTCAAACTATACGGTAGCGAGAATGCTGGAACGCGATGATTTTAATAAGCGTTACAAATCAAATCAGTCGATTGCCGTGCATGAGTTTCTTTACCCATTAGTACAAGGATATGATTCTGTTGCATTGGATGCTGATGTTGAATTAGGCGGCACCGATCAAAAATTTAACTTATTAGTCGGACGACAATTGCAGGAAGCGAATGGCAAAGCACCGCAGGTTGTTTTAACCATGCCGATCTTAGAAGGCCTGGATGGCGTTCAAAAAATGTCCAAGTCTCTTAATAACTATATCGGTATAGATGAATCACCGAATGAAATGTTTGGCAAAATCATGTCCGTCTCTGATGAATTGATGTGGCGTTATTTTGAATTGTTAAGTTTCAGACCGCTAAATGAAATTGACAGTTTTAAAAAAGAAATAGAACAAGGCGCGAATCCAAGAGATATTAAGTTTAAATTGGCTGAAGAAATCATTACGCGGTTTCACGATGAAAAAGCTGCGGCTGCTGCACAAGCTGATTTTATTAACCGCTTTAGTAATAATGCGATTCCTGATGATATGCCGGAACTTGAAATCAATGCTGGCTCTGAGGGCATGCCTCTAGCGAATGTATTAAAAGAAGCGGGCTTAGTGGACAGTACGTCTGATGGACATCGCATGGTCAAGCAAGGTGCAGTAAAAATAGACGGTGAGAAAGTAGCAGACAGTCGACAAATACTAAATGCAGGTTTTTCAGCAGTGATGCAAGTAGGCAAACGAAAGTTTGCTAAAGTAATATTGAAAGACTAATTCAATCTATGTGACTTTTAAAAATGACAAAAAGGTTACTCAATGTCACGCAATGATGAAGAACTACGAAAACAATTAGCTCAATATGATGATGAACCTGATTTAGTTGTTAATCGGCAATCACAATCAAACACTTCAATATTGCCGATCATTATTTTGTTTGTTGGCCTCTACTTTGTCTTTAATTATTACTCAGAAAATAAACAAACAGTTCAAGGCCTAACAGAAACTGTTAAATCGAAATTGGCCGCAACAGAAAAAATAGTTCCGAAAACATTATCAAATAATGACGTTAAGCTTCACCAAACCATAGCAAATGGAAAAGTAGAACAAGTTAAACAAGCTCTATTAACAGACAAAAAAGCAATAAATGACGTTGTTAATGGAATGACGCCGATTATGCTTGCTGCTTCCAGAGGTAATGTTGAGATTATCGACTTGTTATTTACACAAGGCGCTGATCCTAATAAACGTGGCTCTATGCAGCGAACGGCGTTGCAATACGCAGTTGAGAAAAACCGCATTGAAGCTGCTGAACGGCTATTAGCTTATGGTGCTGATATAGATGCATATGATAACGGCCGTTTAACGCCATTAATCATGGCAGCCAACCGTGGCTACACGGAATTAGGTTTATTATTCATAGAAAAAGGCGCGGATGTGAATATTCAGCATAGTGCAGGCTGGACAGCATTAATCGATGCCACGGCAAAAAATGATGAAAAACTGGTAGAAGCGCTACTTCGTGTCGGAGCAGACAAGGATTTGAAGGCAAATAACGGTCTAAAAGCCATTGATTACGCCCGACAATACGGTTTTAAAAATCTTGAAAAGATTTTAAACAAATAAATTTAAAAAAGTTTCGATAATTACCCCGTTCTTACCGCAATGAAATCCAAATACATATTTAAAATCAATAGTTTATTGTTATGTAAAAAAAGTGTAATAGAGTTGTTGACCACTGGACTTCGATCTGTATAATGCCGCTTCCCGATTGGGGCTAACCAATCCTGTTCTTTAACAATTTCTGATCAAGTAATTTGTGTGGGCGCTTACGTTGATGGCTTAATATCACCAAAAAATTTCGGTGAAAGCTTAATTGATGTAGTGTCAAAACAAGTCAATTTTTTAAAGTAATCATCGAGCCAAGATTTGCTGCCATAAGCAGCTAACATGATTAAACTGAAGAGTTTGATCCTGGCTCAGATTGAACGCTGGCGGCATGCTTAACACATGCAAGTCGAACGGTAACGATGGGAGCTTGCTCCCAGGCGACGAGTGGCGGACG
>JBMZNW010000238.1:2736-3053 GCA_049619915.1 Gammaproteobacteria bacterium | reverse complement strand
AGATACAAGTCAATAAAACAATACTGGATAAACTAATTAATCTATTTTGTTTTAGAGCCATATTCTATATTTAAATCATGATTTATTAACAATTATAGCCAGATTATAAATAATAATATTAATAAACCTCACATCTCAGCTTTGGGGTTTCTTGTTAATAAATTTTGTACAGCTTCGCGTGGAGAACACATTGATTGCAATACATTATTAACTTGTGCGGTAATTGGCATTTCAATACTGTATGTTTTTGCCAACTCGGCAACTTCTTTCGCTGTCTTTAGCCCCTCTATTGCCTGACCTATTTTTTCCTGCGCTTG
>JBMZNW010000238.1:0-2726 GCA_049619915.1 Gammaproteobacteria bacterium | reverse complement strand
AGATCACCTAAACCAGCCAAACCCATAAAGGTTTCTTGTTTCGCACCCATTGCTAAACCGAGTTGCATAATCTCATGCAAGCCGCGAGTAATTAAAGCGGAACGTGTATTAGCACCGAAACCCAAACCATCTGCAATACCCGCAGCAATCGCCATCACATTTTTAACTGCGCCACCGACTTGCACGCCAATATAATCATCATGTGTGTAAATACGAAAAACATCACTGTGGAACAAGTCAGAAAAAACCTGTGCGACCTCAATTTCCTTTGCGGCAATCGTTACAGCAGTCGGTAAACCTTTCGCGACTTCTTTAGCAAAAGAAGGCCCTGAAAGTATTGCCACAGGAATAGACGATAGTTCTTCTTCTACTAATAGATGATTTAATTTTTGAGTACCGGATTCAAAACCTTTACAGGCAAGACAAACCTGAATGTCAGAAAATGTTTTAAGTAATTGCAAGCTGCTACGCAAGCCATGACAAGGCACGGCATTAACAACAAACTTAAGTGTTGCTGGTACTTTTTCAATTGAGTCAATTGGAATTAATTTATCAGGAATAATAACGTCAGGAATGTAACGTTTATTACACTTATCTTTTTTTATGTTTTCAATTAGTTCTGAATTAATATCCCATAGAAAAACATCATGCTCATTTCTGGCTAATGCTATAGCTAATGCTGTTCCCCATGAACCAGCACCGAGTACTAATATAGACTGCGTGCTCATGAGTCAGTCGCCCTTCAATTAATGCGTCGTATTCGATTCAGGCTGTTGTGCCTGTTGCTGCTGTTGTAAATACAGCGCATCGAAATTAACTGGCGATAATAATAATTGAGGGAAGCCACCACGGGTAACGATATCCGACACCGCTTCACGCGCAAACGGGAAAAGAATATTCGGGCAAACTGTCGCCAACATTCTTTGAATCACATCTTCCGGAATTTTATTAATAAAGAATACACCCGCTTGATCGACTTCAACTAAATAAACAGTCGTGTCATCAATCTTGACAGTGATGGTTACAGATAACACGACATCATAAAGATTATCACCCAGCGCCTTTGCTTCATTCGTTAAATGCATATCAACAGCTGGCTTCCATTCCATCTTGAAAACTTCCGGTGAATTCGGTGTTTCAAATGAAAGATCTTTTACGTATACCTTATGAATTGAAAACTGTGCTTCTGCCGGGTTTTCAAATTTTTCTTCGTTCTCAGCCATGTTATTTTGAACCTTTGGTTAACGGCAAACTTGCCTGTTGCCAGTTTGAAATACCACCCTTCAAACAATAGACTTTTTCATATCCTTCGTTCATCAGCTTACGCGCTTCCTTAACGGAAACACCACCGCCAGCACAACAAAAAATAACACCTGTGTCTTTATACTTTTTTAGTTTATCCAGTTGGGTAGGTAATTGGTCCACACTAATATGAATCGCATCAATAATGTGTCCTCTTTCGTATTCTTTATCTGTGCGCAAATCGACTACCTGCGCGCCTTCTCGATTAATTAAACGTGTCACATCATCTGGCAACAACACTTTTACGCCACTTAGTACATCGCCATAAAGGTTCCAGGCAAGCAACATTAGAATAGAAGCCAATAAGGAAAATAAAAATAAATGATTGGCGACAAACTCGGGAAAACGTTCCATTAAATACTCTCTTCTGCTCAATATTTGGTAGGCTGAATCATACGTTATATCGCCAGCTGACAAAACTATTCAATTGGGATATTGGCCATGATATTGACCATTGTTGAACCAAACTCGGAATAGATAAGCGCCTTGGTTTCATGCTAGAATTCGCGCACTTTTTAAACTGAAGTCATCGACTTATTAACTCATTACTAATACGGCAAATTATTCATCATTATTGCAAAAAGTATTGCGTTTACCGTCGACGCTCAAATTTCTATTTAATCCTGCTCTAAATATCAAAAACCGTAATGCAATTAACTCATAAACCGACTGTTTTAATTATTCTGGATGGCTGGGGACATACAGATAACACTGTTTACAACGCTGTTCATTCCGCAAATAAGCCTACTTGGGACAAAATCGTCAATAAATACCCAAATACATTAATCAGTGCTTCAGGTCTGGATGTTGGCCTGCCAGCAGAACAAATGGGCAATTCGGAAGTCGGTCACATGAATATCGGCTCAGGCCGCGTTGTTGATCAGGAATTTACCCGAATCAGTCGTGCTATGGAAAATGGCAGTTTTTATGAAAATGAAGCGCTCACCACCGCTTTTAATAGTGCGGCAGAAAATGACAAAGCGGTACATTTATTAGGGCTGCTTTCGAACGGCGGGGTACATAGCCATCAAAAACACATTCATGCCTTAATGGAACTGGCAGCAAAATGTAATGTAAAAAAACTCTATCTTCACGCTTTTCTCGATGGCCGCGACACACCGCCGAAAAGCGCTGAGGAATACATTAATCGAGCCCAGATTAAGATGAGAGAACTGGGCATCGGCCAGTTCGCTTCAATAATTGGTCGTCACTATGCAATGGATCGCAATAAAAACTGGGATCGCACAAAACTAGCCTATGATCTTATTACTCAGGCCAAATCTGATCACCAATGCGCCGATCCTTTTATTGCTGTAGACATGGCTTATGACCGAGATGAGACAGATGAATTTATTCCTCCAACCTCAATTGTAAAAGACGGTGAAAACCCTATCACTGTTGAAGATGGAGATGTTGTCGTTTTT
>JBMZNW010000237.1:0-3106 GCA_049619915.1 Gammaproteobacteria bacterium | reverse complement strand
TTTCTTCGCAAATAAATTCACCATGCATGACAGGTATTCTCCAAAAACGTTTATTACCTATTGTTTTTGAAATCTGATAACCATCGCCAAAAAATCGCAGGCTTTTCCCCATAGAAACTTTTTGTTCAGTATTATCTATCCCAGAAAAGCAAGCTGTCGTTGCTGTCGTCATGACTGATTGACCTACTCGTGTTGGTACATGTTTTTCTAAATCTTTAAGCGACATGGCAAATATCATGACAGAAATACCCGGCCGTCCATCAGGTGTTTCTGAAGGAGCGAGCTCTCGTTCTATATCTGCTTCTATACCACAAGCGATCACTGAAGAAGCGAAACCACGGATCGCATTGGCAGCTCGATATGCCCATTTTAAAGTCATTGCCGTAATGATTATGCGAGTTGCTTTCATAGGAAAAGCTTCGGCAAATGTATCTATAATTTTTACACCATTAATTTTCATGACTTTAATTTACATACAAGGTTGAATAATAATTTTACTATTGCCATGTTCAACAATTTCATCATCATCAATTTTAAAATTATCAAGACTCATTGTTTGATATTTATCGAAATAACGTTTTAATGATTTTTCAATTCCCATATCAAATTCAGGTCTTAAAGTATGTGTGCCACCATGAACGACTTTGCAAATTTTTCCTTTTTTCACAATTACTTCACCGTCCTTGAAAACATAGTCAGGGACGCTAAACATTTTTTCCTTATTTTTTTGTTCAGTGTAAACAGTAATGTCAGCAACCGCGCCGGGACCTAAGTGACCGCGGTTTTTTAAGCCTAGACTTCTTGCCGGTGCAGCTCGCGTCATAATTGCAATTTCGTATAAAGAATACTCTCTATCTATACTCGCTAATGTGCTGCTTGCTGCAGCATCTTGATTAATCGCAGCTAGCATGTCGTTTCTGAAACTTTTATCCATTAATAAACGAATTAAATGCGGGTAGCTGGTGAATGGTGCACCATTAGGATGATCAGTTGTCAGAAATACCCGCCAGGGATCATCGACCAGTAAAAATATTTCAAGACCAATGGCCCACTGTAATGCATTAACGAAATTTTTATCTCGGTATTTAAATGGCACAACACCACAACCTGCATCACATTCGATATCCATGACAGCCCATTTTTTTGGATGAGCATGCCAATGTCCTTCATATTGGTGCATAGCATCACCTGACACAGTAACAGTTTGACCAAATAAAATTTGCCCAACATCAATAGAAATATTTGGGTTTTTATTAATTGCTTCTGCAATTTCAGCAGCGCCAGAAGAAAATTTTCTATCGCCTTCTGTTCCATAACTATGAAACTGAATATGTGTCAGATGCATGCGTAAGCCTTCAGCAGCACGGATAGTTTCAAGTGTTGTTTCAACGTTACCCGGCACACCTAGATTACAACCATGTACGTGTAATGGATGAGGAATACCTAACTCTGTTACAGCTCTGGCTAATGCAATTAAAATTTGACGAGGTGAAACACCGTAATGCGCATTTTGTTCATCTAAGTCGAGTTTGCGTTGATTGAATTTAAAGGCACTAATTCCACCAGGATTAACAATCTTTATGCCTAAAGCTTGTGTTGCATTAATTATCCAACCGACATAATCACTTATTGCTGCTTGATCTTTTTTCGAAGCCATCATGCGCAAAAAGAAATCATCGCTACCTATCATGGCGTAAGCACCTTTGTCGACCATCGGTGTATCTGCCATTTCCATATGTGTCTGACGAGCATTCGTTGGTAACATCGCAGGTTCAAAACAAGCGGTATATCCCATTTCGGCATAACGATAGCCGGCAGTCAGAGTAGAAGGTACTGCATGACCACAGCCAGAGCGGGTTAATTCTCTGTTGTTTACCAAATCAGCTGCATGATCTTCAGGTAACATCATTCGAGCGATATTGACTTTGCCGCCGCCTATATGTGTATGTAAGTCAATGGCACCAGCCATAATGACCTTTCCTTTCATATCAAAGCTTTGGCATATCTTTACATTAGAAGAAGGTTTACGTGTTATATAACCATCGCGAATATAAATATCACGCTGTTCGCCATTTATTCCATGAACAGGATCGTAGACTATGCCGTTAGTTAATTTTGTATACATTAATTCAATCTAAACCCTATCCAATATTTGTTTGATCACTGAATAGACACTCTCATAAGGAGACTGTCTTAATTGCTTTAATGGAAGTGATACAACACTGTCTGTACGAATTATTTGTCCAGCATGATCAACACCCGGTGTCGAAACAGGAATAAAAACATCGGGTTTAAAACCTAGTTTATTTCCCGAGTTGCCTAGTACAATTGTCGGTATAGACGCTCGTGGCGGCGTTTTTGTTGATTCGAAACTGGATATCCAAAGTAACGCATCAGCTTCTTTGTTTTTTAATACTTTTTTTGTTGAATAGCGATGAGCATCGTAATCAGGATAACCTTTATTAAAGTTAACGCGTAATGGGTAGCCACTCTGCCATGCACTAACACTCATAGCGCTCATGCCGCCATCATTGCCACCTAATGAAAAACCGGCAAAACGAGTAAGACGGTTTAAATACTTAACCGTTTCACAGAAATTTTGAATGGTAAGTTCAGCATGAGGAATATCAAGTTCGCTTGGTGCCCAGACTATGACACCGTATTTCGTCGCCATCATTCTTTCGGCTAATTTTTTCAACGTGCTTATTTTAGTGCCTGCGACCTCTTTAACATCTAAAGTTGCGCCGGAAATAAGCACATGCAAGCTTGAAATAATTTCACCAATTTCTTCTGTTTTACACTTTATGTTTGTCGGCCGCTTACCGTTAGGACTAATGCCTTGTTTGCTATCCAGATCATTGCCGATATAAACAATATCTTTTTCTTCATTTTTTTTCTTAAACATCGCATCTTTATTCCAGATAACGCGTTCATAGAACCTTGAAAAGTTACTTGCATCAGTACCAGCGAAAATAATTAAGTCAGCGCGGTTTTTTATTTCGGCCATGGTCGTCATCATCCAGCCTAAATCTTGTAAGACTAATGTATTACGAATTAAGCCATCACCGTGCATATGATCTAGAATAGCGCCTGTTTTATCTGCTAA
>JBMZNW010000236.1:2799-3107 GCA_049619915.1 Gammaproteobacteria bacterium | reverse complement strand
TTAGAAAAACGTTCTCGCAGGCAAGCGCGTTTTCATCATACCAGCAGTCGTTACAGTACTTTGTTGCAACAACAGTTGACGCAATTAAAAAGTGTTATCGCGTTAATTATTTGTATCACTCCCGTTCTATTAGGTTTTATTATTCCGACGGGTTTCTTGTTTGATATGGCATTGGATACTTATTCGCAAGTATTAAATAAAGACTTTTATTTGTTACTGTTAAACAGTTTAGGCCTTGCTTTTGTCACAGCGATTTTCGCGTTATTGATTGCTTTATTTATGGCCTATTCAAATAGAAACACACAGTC
>JBMZNW010000236.1:230-2789 GCA_049619915.1 Gammaproteobacteria bacterium | reverse complement strand
ACAGTCTATTGTTAATCGTTTTATGGTGCGTTTTGTCAGTATGGGTTATGCCATTCCCGGTACTGTCATTGCGGTAGGGGTATTAATTCCATTTGCTTGGTTTGACAATACGCTCGATGCTTTTTTTACCGAACACTTTAATTTTAGTACTGGTTTGTTGATAAGCAGTACTATTTTCACATTAATCTTTGCTTATCTAACGCGATTTCTTGCCGTATCAATTAATACCGTTGAAGCTGCTCTAGGAAAAATAAAACCGGTTATGGATGAAGTTGCTAAAACAACAGGTTTATCGTCTAGTGGAATAATTAAACGAATTCATATACCGATGATGCGCGGTAGTTTATTAACTGCATTGTTACTTGTTTTTGTCGATGTATTAAAAGAATTGCCGGCAACATTAATTTTACGTCCTTTCAATTTTAATACACTTGCCGTTCGTACTTATGAACTGGCGAATGAAGAACGTCTTGCCGATGCTGCCGTACCTGCACTTGCTATTGTGCTTGTTGGTATTATTCCGGTTATTATGATCAGTAATTCCATTTCACGTTCAAGAGCCGGGAAATAAATAATACAGATGACGAATGCAATAGAAATCAAAGATGTTTCTGTTTCTATAGAACAGCGCAGTATTATAGAAAATATTAGTTTTTCTTTAACTGAAGCAAGTATCGCCTGTTTGCTTGGTCCAAGCGGATGTGGCAAGACAACTTTATTACGCTGTATCGCTGGTTTTGAAAAACAACAACAAGGCGAAGTCTGGATAAAAGGCGTACAAGCCAGTAATCCAACACAGCATCTCCCGGTCGAAAAACGAAATATCGGTATGGTCTTTCAGGACTATGCTTTGTTTCCGCATTTAAGTGTGTCGGACAATATTACTTTTGGATTAAAAAGTCTTGATGCAAAGAAAACACAGCAGCGACGTGATGAGCTGGTCGAATTATTATCATTAGAAAAACACATTAATAAATATCCACACGCTTTATCCGGCGGGCAACAACAACGCGTTGCATTAGCAAGAGCAATGGCGCCACGTCCGGGCGTGTTATTACTAGACGAGCCTTTCGCCAGTCTTGATGTTGAATTGCGAGAGCAGATTGCTCACGAGCTTCGACAGATTCTAAAACAGGATGGCATAACAACAATTATGGTAAGCCATAATCAACTCGAAGCATTTGCTATGGCTGATGTTGTTGGTGTAATGAATGAAGGTCGCTTATTGCAATGGGATACGGCGTTTAATTTATATCATGAACCACAATCAGCAGAGGTAGCTAACTTTATTGGTGAAGGTGTTTTGATTTCTGGTGAGATGATTAGCGATGAAGAAGTGAAAACCGAGCTTGGAAATATTACAGGTTCTTCTAAGCATGCGATTGATGTCGGAACACAAGTTAATGTGTTGATTCGGCCCGATGATATTTTGCATGATGATGATAGTGCGATGACCGCTAAAGTAAGAGATAAAGCATTCAGAGGTGCCGAGTTTTTATATACATTAGAATTGCAGAGTGGTGTACGGCTTTTGAGTCTGGTTCCCAGTCATCATGATCATCCGCTAAATGAACCGATAGGCATACGACTTGAGATTGACCACTTGGTCGTGTTTCCAAAAAATGGTTCATGAGGAAATAGGATGTTATTTCGGGTAGCGAACTGCCTGACCCTGTCTTACACTTAGGTTGTCTTTGTAAAACATTCACAAAAAAGTAATCGGGTTGATATTATGAATATACCTGCTGATTTAAAATACACGAATACGCATACATGGCTCGAAGATATGGGCGATAATCAGTTTCGTGTCGGTATAACTGATTTCGCACAGGATGAGCTTGGCGATATTGTTTATGTCGAAACACCGGAGCTGGATAAAAAGTTTGCGCAAATAGAAGAGTGCGCGGTTGTTGAATCGGTAAAGTCTACCTCTGATATATATAGTCCGCTCAGTGGTGTTGTTGTTGAGGTTAACTCAGCTTTGGAAGAGTCACCGGAGATTATCAACGATGAACCGTATAGTGACGGCTGGATATTTATTATTAAAGCCAGCGATCTTAGTGAGATGGACGAACTGATCGACGCTGATGAATATACGCAATTAATTGAGGAAGGTTAAAGAATGGCAAAGATTACTCTGATGGGAAAAGAAATAAATACGAATGGCGACTTACCGAAAGCAGGTGATGCAGCGCCAGATTTTTCTTTAGTGAATGAAAAACTGAATGACATCACATTAGGAAATTACAAAGCGAAGAAAAAATTACTCAATATTGTGCCTAGTCTTGATACTGAAGTATGTGCTCTTTCAACGAAAAAATTTAATGATGCAGCAAAAGAAAAAACCGATGTTGCTTTTATAACCGTTTCTGCGGACTTACCTTTTGCGATGTCGCGCTTTTGTAAAGCAGAAGGAACGGACAACGTTGTTACCTTGTCTATGATGCGTTCACGAAAATTCGCCAAAGACTATGGAGTGTTAATAGAAGATGGACCTCTGGCCGGTATTACTGCGAGGGCTGTTGTTGTTATTGATGAAGATAATAACGTTATCCATTC
>JBMZNW010000236.1:0-220 GCA_049619915.1 Gammaproteobacteria bacterium | reverse complement strand
GCAGTACTTTAAAATAACTTTAATTAATAAAAAAATACTATGGCTTCGCAAGGTACAAGCGGTATTAAACGAGTTATAAAAGCAACTCAATTCTCCTGGCAAGGATTAAAAGCTGCATTCAAAAACGAAGCGGCATTCCGACAGGAAGTGATGCTCGCAATAATATTAATTCCGCTTGGTTATTACCTAGGACAGACAGGTTTAGAAAGAGCACTATTAA
>JBMZNW010000235.1:0-3112 GCA_049619915.1 Gammaproteobacteria bacterium | reverse complement strand
AGCATTAATTGAACGTTATCCAAACATGCCATTTGTTTGGTTAGAGTTTGAATATGGTGGCAATGGCGTATTTTTATTAAACAAAAGTAATTTAGTTTAGAGACAAAGCTGGAAATAAATCTGATCAAATAAGCGAAAATTTAGGATAAATATCGTATTTGCTTGTATATTTAAATTAGAGCAGTGTTGAAGAGGCTTCTAATATGAAATTGCCGCTTGCAACAATGAGCTTTGCTGGCGTGCAAGATCCGCAACACAGACAAAATCGATCAGATGCAGCCTGGGAAGCAAACATACGCCATCAGAATTTCCAGGAACGCCCAATTATTGAAGGTGCGGAACAAAATATTCTGGAATTGAAAGCACCGTACACGGCTGAAGATGCTTCGGTTGTGCCTATATCCATTCATACCAAAATTCCACAAACTGAAGATCGTTATATCAAACAAATGCATATCTTTGTTGATATGAATCCCATGCCTTTGGTCGGCAAGTTTGATTTTACTCCACACAGTGGCAAAGCCGATTTAGCCATGCGTATCCGTGTTGATACGTTTGCTTATGTAAGAGTTGTTGCTGAATTAAATTCAGGTGAACTCTATATGACCAAGAGTTTTGTACGTGCGAAAGGTGCTTGTTCTGCACCACCACCAGCAAGCATGGAAGATTCAAAAAAATTGCTTGGCAAGATGAAGATGAAAGTTGTCGGTAATTTAAAATTGAATGAACCTAACTTGATGCAAGTTAAAGTGCGTCATCCAAATATTACCGGTATGGCACCGATTAAAATTGGCTCACGCATTATCCCTCCAGCCTTTTTTATGGATACGTTAGAAGTTACTTATAACGATAAACCTATAGTAAAAGCCTTATTAACTTTTTCTATCAGTATGGATCCGGCTTTACGTTTTTACTTCGTGCCGAAAGAAGAGGGTGTGATGACGTTTAAAGGAACCGATACGAAAAAGAATGCCTTTAGTTCGACTTATGATATTAAGTCCTCCTAACGCAAAAAAGAGCATAGATAATGTCAGCAGATCGTAAAGACGATCTAACACTTGAGAAATATAAAGTAGCTGAGAATGGTTTACTTGATCGCCGCCTTTTTTTAAAAAAAGGTTTACAGTTCGGCGCGATTACAACGCTGGCGTCTTCTTCAATAGCAGTTGCTAAACCTGAAAAACAAACTGCCTCTCAATCAGATATCAATACAGCACGATCACCTTGGATGAATGTTCCGGGTGAGCCGTTTTCTATTTATGGTTCACCATCAAAATATGAAGACGATGTTGTGCGTTATCCTTCGGCTAATGATGTAGTAAAAGGTAATGGTGTGTCATGGACACCACTACATAAAATGGAAGGCACTATTACACCCAATGGTTTACATTATGAACGTCATCATAATGGTGTGCCGCAAATTGATCCGAACAAACACCGTTTGTTAATTCATGGGCTGGTTAAGGAAGATTTAACTTTCAGTATTGAAGATTTATTACGTTATCCGATGCAATCCAAAATCTGTTTTATAGAATGCGGTGGTAATAGTAATGCGGGATGGAATAGTCAACCTTCACAATCAGAAGCAGGCTACTTTAATGGTTTAGTTTCCTGTAGCGAATGGACAGGTGTGCCGCTTTCAGTCTTGCTTAATGAAACTGGTTTAAGAAAAAAAGCGAAATGGATTATAGCTGAAGGCGCGGACGCGTTTGCCATGCAAATGTCTATTCCTATAGAAAAAGCAATGGATGATGCGTTTCTTGCGCTTTATCAAAACGGTGAACCTATACGTCCTGAAAACGGTTATCCCTTACGTTTAATTGTGCCGGGTTGGGAAGGTGTATTAAATGTTAAATGGTTACGACGATTGCAAGTAACAAACCGTCCTGTTATGGCGCGTAATGAAACGTCAAAATATACAGAGTTACAAGCTTCAGGAAAAGCACGGCAATTTACTTTTCCTATGGAAGCCAAGTCTTTAATTACATCACCTTCAGCACACATGCTATTAAAAGAAAAAGGACTTTATCAAATAACCGGTTTAGCCTGGTCAGGTCGAGGCAAGATTAGCAAAGTAGAAGTGTCTGCCGATGCCGGTAAAACATGGGCCGAAGCAGAACTACAAGAACCCGTTTTAGATAAATCGTTAACACGCTTTCGACTACCTTGGCACTGGAATGGCAATACCGCAGTATTAAAAAGCCGGGCAACAGATGAAACAGGTTATGTTCAACCAGAACGAACAAAGCTTGTTAAAGAAAGAGGGAAGCATGGCTTCTTTCATTACAACGCAATAACTAACTGGCAAGTCGATACAGATGGTTTCGTATCACATGTTTATGATAAAGATGAAACGATTAAAGATAATTCTGATATCAGCATTGATAGCGGCTGGGATTAATCTAGTTAATGCTGAACAACAAAGTCCTAAACTGGGACAAGCTGTTTCGTCAGAAGAAATAACAAAGTGGGATATCAGTGTTTTTCCTAATGGTGAAGGCTTACCAAAAGGAGAAGGTAATGTTGAACAAGGCAAAAAAATATATCAGCAACACTGTGTGAGTTGTCATGGTCAGGATGGCTTAGGCACTGCCGCAGGCGATCAATTAGCCGGTGCGCAAATGAGTTTAACCAGTGAATACCCGGAACAAACGATTGGCACATACTGGCCTTATGCGACAACCTTATTCGATGTCATTCGACGTTCCATGCCAATGACCGCACCCGGCTCATTAACAGACAATGAAGTTTATGCAGTAACGGCTTATCTTTTATTTTTAAATAATATTATTGCTAAAGATGATGTTATGAATTCAGAAACATTAGCAAAAGTAACAATGCCGAATGAAGATGGGTTGGTTAATGTTTATGAAGAAGAGAAGAAAAAAAGAGAATCAGTGGTTGATTTAATTGGAACAGAATCGGGTAGTTAAACCAACTTAACTTTAGTAGAGTTTTATCTATGAAATTAGATTCTTATACTCAAAAAACATTAGTATTATTAAAAATTATGACTCCTCAAAGATATCTTGGCTTAAGTCGGGTGGCCCAATTTCACAATTTATAAAAATTAAAAATTTAGATGATTTAAAGATAAATACACAAATAACAT
>JBMZNW010000234.1:0-3112 GCA_049619915.1 Gammaproteobacteria bacterium | reverse complement strand
CCATCAGTTTGGCGACTTTACCTTCATATATTTTACCGACTTCAATATCAGCGGTAATTTGTTCGACACGTTTTAGTGCCTCATCACCCGCTGCTTTATCAGTTGCGGCGATCTTAACTGTACCATCATCATCAATATCAACCGTTGCTCCGGTTTCTTCACAAATAGCACGAATCGTTGCACCGCCTTTACCAATAACATCACGGATTTTATCAGGATGAATTTTAATGGTGGTAATACGTGGCGCGTATTCAGACATTTCTTCATTATGGTTAGAGATAACCGCATTCATCTTGCCAAGAATATGTAGGCGACCATCGTGTGCTTGATTCAATGCGACTTCCATAATTTCTTTGGTAATGCCGTCAATCTTGATATCCATTTGTAACGCAGTAATACCTTTTTCAGAACCGGCAACCTTAAAGTCCATATCACCAAGATGATCTTCATCACCCATGATGTCTGAAAGCACAACAAATTTATCTGCTTCTTTAATTAAACCCATTGCAATACCGGCAACAGGTGCATCAACTTCAACGCCGGCGTCCATTAACGCCAGACTACTACCACAAACAGAAGCCATAGAACTTGAGCCGTTTGATTCAGTGATTTCTGAAACAACACGAATTGCATAAGGATATTCTTCCATATTAGGCATAACACCTAAAACACCGCGTTTTGCTAAACGACCATGACCAATTTCACGACGTTTTGGCGAACCAACGCGGCCGGTTTCATTGACACAGAATGGAGGGAAGTTGTAATGAAACATGAATGGATCTTTCTTCGAACCTTCAATCGCATCAATAATTTGTGCATCACGCTGGGTACCTAAAGTCACCACGACCAACGCTTGTGTTTCGCCACGTGTGAATAATGCAGAACCATGTGTACGAGGAAGCACACCAGTTTCAACAGTAATTGGGCGAATCGTTTTTGAATCACGACCATCAATACGATTTTCACCCGCTAATACACTGCTACGAACAATATGACTTTCTAATGATTCAATTGCACTGCTAATCTCACCAGCAGACCATTGCGGCTCATCAGCTTCTGTCATGCCTTCAACAACTTCTTTCTTGATTTCGCTTAAACGTTCTTTACGTTCTAGCTTGTCTTGAATGCTGTATGCTTCGCGAACCAAATCACCTGCACGAGACTGTATTTCATTTTCAAGTTCATCATCTTTTTCTTTCGCAACCCAATCCCAAGATTGAGTATTTGCTTCTGCAGCTAAGGATTTAATATTTTCAATAACAATTTGAAATTGTTCATGACCATACATAACAGCGCCTAACATCACATCTTCAGACAACTGCTTCGCTTCAGATTCAACCATTAATACTGAGGTATCGGTACCAGCAACAACCAAATCCAAATCTGATGTTTCTAAATCAGAAAACGAAGGATTCAATACGTATTGACCATCAATATAACCAACACGCGCTGCACCAACAGGGCCACTAAACGGCGCACCTGAAAGACTGATTGCAGCAGAAGCACCGATGATTGAAGGAATATCTGGATCAATTTCAGGGTCCAGAGACATGACTGTCGCAATAACCTGAATTTCATTAGTGAAACCTTTTGGAAATAAAGGACGAATAGGTCGGTCAATTAAACGGCTGGTTAAGGTTTCTTTTTCTGATGGACGCCCTTCTCTTTTGAAAAAGCCTCCTGGAATTTTACCTGCTGCGTAAGTCTTTTCCTGATAATCAACGGTTAGAGGAAAAAAGCTCTGCCCCTCAACGGCTTCTTTCTTTGCAACACAGGTAACAAGTACAACTGTGTCTCCCATACTGACCATAACAGCACCGGATGCTTGTCTGGCTATTCTACCTGTTTCTAAAGTGACTTTATGATTACCGAATTGAAACTCTTTTATGACCACGCTCATGGATATTCCCTAACAAGATATATTGTATTAATTGAAAAATATTGATTTTATAAAACACTAAAACCCGCAGTAGCGGGTTTCATGTTGTTTTCTGCATTTGGCATGAATGCCGAATTGTATTACTTACGTAGACCGAGACGACCAATCAAATCGCGATAGCGATTAAGATCTTTACCTTTCAGGTAATCAAGCAATTTACGTCGTTGATTAACCATACGTAATAGGCCTTGTCTTGAATGATGATCTTTGGCGTGCTCTTTGAAATGACCTGATAAATCAGCAATGCGAGACGTCAACAAAGCGACCTGTACTTCGGGTGAACCCGTGTCATTTGCGCCACGTTGATAATCTTTAACTATCCCCGCCTTCTGTTCACAACTTAATGCCATCTTCAAATACTCCTGCAACTCTCTAGTGCTATAAAAATTTGCGCGTATTGTACCCGCGCATATCCACGGTAACAAGCGAAACATTACTTTTTTCTGCTTGCTTAAAAAAACGTATTTAATCCTTATTTATCAGTCTCTTAGGAGAAAGCTGACCACTGTCGCTTACCTCACCAATACCAATAAAGTCACCTGTTCCATCATATATCCGCAAACGCCCCGATTCAGGCAGTCCTGAGACTGTCACTGCTTGCCCTCGACATAAATAGTAACTCGTGTCTTCTGTAAGACGAACTTCAGGTAAATGGTTTAACGCACTATCCATCGGTAACAATAATTCATCAAGCTGTTGAAGACCCGCATCAGAAATTTCCTGTAACTTTTCTGGCGTAATCATTTGCGATTCTTTAAAGGGCCCGGCTTCGAGTCGACGCAGTGTTAATATATGTGCGCCACAACCGAGTTCCTTTCCAATATCTTCCGCCAGTGTTCTTATATAAGTCCCCTTTGAACAAGCGACTTCCATTTCAAACTCATCCTGACTTAATTCAATCAGTTTAATGCCGTAAATCGTGATATTGCGTGCCTTTCGTTCAACCTCGATGCCTTTATACGCTAATTCATAAAGACGTTTACCGTCTTGCTTTAACGCAGAGTACATAGGAGGCACTTGTTCTATATCACCGATAAACTTTTCAAGTATTCCTTCTAAATCTGATTTTGAAAATTCAGGCACATCGTTTGTTGAGACAACTTCACCTGCCGCATCTGCTGTTGTTGTCATCACACCCAGTTTGCAACGCGCTCGGTATATTTTATCTGAATC
>JBMZNW010000233.1:0-3121 GCA_049619915.1 Gammaproteobacteria bacterium | reverse complement strand
ATTATTATCCTTAAATAGAAATATTTCAAAAAAATAATTAATAATATTGCTATAGTTTATCATCTAAAAACTCTTAAAAATAAGTCACGGAATGCAAGCTCAAAAAGATAACAACATGACCGAAAGGCGAAACTTTTATCGCATCCTCAATGTTCAACCGGACGCGCCGATTGAAGTCATTCGGAACAACTACCGCACTTTGTTACAAAAGCTTCGTCTACACCCTGACCTTGGCGGTGAAGATCAAAGTGCCAGCCTTATTAATGAAGCTTATGCCATTCTGACTGATCCGGATAAACGCGCAAAATACGATAGCATCTTACTCAATCGCTATAACGTAAAATCACTTTCTAGAGGCAACTTGTCCCCTCCCGAAAAATCTAATTCGTCTCAGACTTCAAAAGATCAATACGGAAATCAGCGAAACTATTATCGACTGATGAATATCCAGCCTGACTCATCTGAATACATTATTAAAACTACATTTCATACCTTAAAAAAAAGTTCCAACATACCGGAAGAACTGTTAAACGAAGCTTACAGTGTGCTCGGTAATCAGGAAAAAAGAAAACTTTATGACAAACTGATAAAACAATACGAACACCCAGATGCTGTTAAACTATTGCAAACCGGTTCAACACAGCTCGCACCGCAAAAAACAAAGGTTTCAGCGAATCAATCAAAGCTAAATAATCTTTACGGCACTAACAAGAAAAGCAGCGCTAACCTGAATAATTATCAACCCGTTATCACGCAGTTTTGTCATTTCTGTAAAACACCGCATGACCAAAGCCCTTGTCGCGATACCGCTCCATTGTGTAATGAATGCCAAAGCCCCTTGTTTCCACCTGAACAAGCTTTTCTACAACAAAATCGCAGAGACATAATCAGAACCGATCAGGATCATATGATTCAGTTTTATACCTATTGGCCCGGAAAAATACACAAAGGTATGGTCGTAGACATGTCGCCCACAGGTTTACAACTCATCACCTCTAATGAATTAAGCAACGAACAAATACTGAAACTGGATGCAGATGGATTTAAAGCGGTAGGCGAAGTTACCTATCAAAATACCTATGATAAAGATTTACTCTCAACCGGAATAAAATTCCTAACGATTAATTTTACCAAACAGAAAGGCCAATTCTTTTCTGCAAGTGCGTAATTAATAATTCAAAAGCCCTAATTATTATTGACTAATGATTTCATATTTACTGTTTGTACGAACATAGATGATGGTTTCGGTATTATCAGAAGCGAATTTATGTATTTTTTTTCCTTCTGAACCGAAATAACTACCAGGCTCTAACAGCCTCGACTCTATATCTGAGTAATTAAGTAAACCTGATATTACGACAGCATGAAAAACCGAAGCATTACTATGTAGTTCACCCATAAATCCCATCGGTAATTTTATGAATGTACTATTCAAATATCCTTCTTTTAAACTTCCTATCAAATATGCGATTTTTGCTCCGTTTCTAGCAGTATTCTCATCGGGTAAATCAAGCCATACAATATTAGATGGAACGATATTAATCGGTTTTTCGCCTTCATCGAATGCCTCTTCAGATGGACGGACAACGTAGGGCCCTTTATCTATTTCTACCAAAGCAATGCCATTAGTTCCTTTTTTTACTGCGGTAATATGATTTTCACCTTTTGGCTGAGTCCAAAAGGAACCAGGAGGCATCCACATTTTTGCGGCATCAGGGTCATCATTATGAATCAACCCGCTAATCACAACGGCTCGATAAGTTTCATTATGGATATGTGGAGGCGAGGAAAAGCCATCTGAAAACCTGGCCAAAAAACCCGTCGAAACTTCCGTTCTAAGGCTGCCCCATAATGCACCCGCTCTTGGACCTTTCTCGCCTCGTGCTGGATTAAGTGCTTGCCACTCAATCTCTGATGTCATTATCACTTTACTATTTTCTTCTGCTAAAACTTGAACAGAGCATATAAGTGAGCTAAGGAAATAAAGGATTATGAGGCTTTGTCTTTTCATTTTATTCTTTTATCCAGCTTAACGTTAAATTTTACAAACTTTCGGTATTGCATTTTAAAACCGTACTTTTTCATATTCCAGCTATATAAAATGTGTTTGAATAAAAATAGATTTGTTGTTAAAAAGAATCAATGAATTTCAAAAACTACAACTCCAACGGCTTTTATGATGAATTGTTGAAAGACAATCTTCAGGCACGCACTGGTGCAGGAAAACTGTTGAAGCAGTTACGAAAATTAAATCAAGAAGAAATTAATAAACGTAAACTAGCAGCGGAATTAGCCATTAAAACGATGGGCATCAGCTTTACCGTTTATTCAGAAGGTAAAAATATCGATCGCGACTGGCCTTATGACATTATTCCTCGCATCATCCCTTCGCGTGAATGGACAACGATTGAGCAAGGACTACAACAACGCCTTGTCGCACTTAATCATTTCATAAATGATATTTACAACGAACAGAAGATCATTAAAGACAAAGTCATCCCTAAGGAAATTCTAAATAGCTCAAAGAATTTCAGAAAAGAATGCATAGGCATGCAACCAGTGTTTGGTGTCTGGGCACATATCTGCGGTAGTGATCTGGTGCGTGATAAAGACGGAACGCTATATGTGCTCGAAGACAATTTGCGTGTGCCATCCGGCGTGTCTTATATGCTGGAAAACCGGAAAGTGACCAAACGTGTCTTCCCAGAATTGTTTGAAGATTACAATATTGCACCAATGGGTGACTACACGACAAATCTATTTGATACGTTAAGTTCTATCTCCCCTCGCCCATTGGATTATCCAGAAGTCGTTGTACTTACTCCGGGTATTTATAACTCAGCTTATTTTGAACATTCCTTTCTGGCGCAACAAATGGGTGCAGAGCTGGTAGAAGGTTCTGATTTAGTGGTTGGTGATGATGATTGTGTCTACATGAAAACGATTGAAGGCTTATCACGAGTCGATGTTATCTATCGACGTATTGATGACATGTTTCTCGATCCAGAAGTGTTTAATAAAGATTCGATGCTCGGTGTGCCGGGACTCATGCGCGCCTGGAAAAAAGGCAACGTCGCACTTGCGAATGCGCCCGGTGCCGGTGTCGCAGATGACAAATTGG
>JBMZNW010000232.1:0-3217 GCA_049619915.1 Gammaproteobacteria bacterium | reverse complement strand
TGAGTTAAAAATAGTTATTTTTTCGTGAGTACAAGGAAGTTCCGCGCGCAGAACCGGAGTGTATAGATTAATACATGAGGATTCGAGCACGGAACTGACGCAGTAATCGCGGAAAAAGGACATTTTTAACGTATTAAAAATTCAAGTAAGGCTTTTTGTGAATGTAATCTGTTCCCTGCTTCCTCCCAAACAACACTTTGCGATCCTTCCAATACCTCTTCAGAGACTTCTTCACCACGATGCGCAGGTAAACAATGCATAAATAATGCATCTCCATTAGCCGCTGCCATAATGTCAGCATTAACCTGATACTTGGCAAACTTTTGCATACGTTCATTCTGTTCTTCTTCCTGCCCCATGCTTGCCCAAACATCTGTCACGATTAAATCCGCATCTTTTGCTGCTTCATTCGGGTTTCGTTCTATCACAACATTATTTTTTGTCGAAGCAAGGATTTCAGCATCAGGGTCAAAGCCTTCAGGACAAGCAACCGTTAACTGAAAATCAAAAATCTTTGCGGCATTCATATAGGAATGACACATATTGTTGCCATCGCCAAACCAAACAACTTTTTTGCCTTCAATCGGACCGCGTGTTTCGTAATAGGTTAATAAATCCGCTAATAGCTGACAGGGATGATAGCTGTCGGTTAATGCATTAATGACAGGCACATCCGAAAATTCGGCGAAGCGTTCAATTTTTTCATGCTCAAAGGTACGCAACATAATGCAATCAACCATTTTCGATAGCACGCGCGCAGTATCTTCAATCGGTTCACCACGGCCTATCTGTGTACCGATTGGCGCAAGATAAATAGCATGGCCACCGAGTTGCGCCATACCTGCTTCAAAGGAAACGCGTGTACGTGTTGATGATTTTTCAAAAATCATTCCCAATACACGACCGCTGAGTGTGGTTTCATAATTTTTTTCTATGAATTGTTTTTTTAACTGTTCTGCACGGTTAATAATCGAGACTAATTCATCACGACTTAAACTGTTTAATGTTAAAAAATGTCTTGTTCCCATAACGCAACCTTTAAGCTAAATATTTTTTGATGATATTGCTTAGCTTTGAAACAACCTCATCGGCTTCTTCATCACTCATCACTAACGGCGGTAATAATCGAATAATATTGCCTGCCGTCACATTGATAAGTAATTTTTCTTCTAATGCCAAGCCAACTAACTCAGCACAATCGTTTTCAAGTTCAATGCCAATCATCAAACCTTTACCACGAATCTCTTTTATTCCATTTATATTGTTTAAACCTTGTTTAAAACCGTCTAAAAGACGATTTCCGAGCACTTTTGCTCGTTCAACTAGCTTATCGCTTTCTAAAACTTCTATAACAGATAACGCCGCTCTTGCAGCGAGAGGATTACCACCAAAAGTAGAACCATGATTACCCGGCTGAAATAACTCAGCGGCTGCACCACTGGCCAAACACGCACCAATTGGCACACCATTACCCAAAGCTTTGGCTAATGTCATCACATCCGGTTTAATTCCTTCATGTTGAAAAGCAAACCATTCGCCTGTACGTCCCATACCGGTTTGGATTTCATCCAATATCATCAAACAATCATTTTCATCACAAAATGAACGCACTGCTTTTAAATAACCGTCATCTGGAATAACAATACCCCCCTCACCCAATACCGGCTCGACCATTACCGCAACCATATCCGGTGTTGTTTCCGCCACTTCGTTTAAAGCGTGAATATTGTTATACGGAATATGTTTAAACCCTTCGACTAAAGGCGTAAAACCTTTTTTAACTTTATCGTTGCCGGTGGCTGTTAACGTCGCCATCGTACGGCCATGAAAACTGCCTTCCATAACAATAATGGTCGGATTAGTTATTCCCTTGTTATTACCATAAAGACGTGCGAGCTTAATCGCCGCTTCATTTGCTTCAGCACCGGAATTACCAAAGAACACCTTATCCATGCCTGAGTGTTCGACCAACTTATCAGCCAGTTTTTCCTGTAAAGGAATCTGATAAAGATTCGAGGTGTGAATTAAATTTGCTGCCTGATCAGCAATAGCAGATTGCACAGCAGGATGAGCATGCCCTAAACCACACACAGCAATACCACTCAACGCATCAAGATAGCGTTGACCGTTCGTATCCGTTAGCCAGGCACCCTCACCTGAAACGAAACCGACCTGCAACGGTGCGTAATTTGTCATTAGTGAATTGCTCATTTAATAATTTATCCGACTCTAAAAACAACAAGCCCGGCAACAAGCCGGGCTTAATAAAAAAGAATGTAACGTTACTGCTTACAGTGGGAAACCACCGTGACCGTGTCCTACCATGCTCATTAACATTGGAATTGACAGGAAAGTATTGGTTCTAGAAGCCATTAAAGCGGTGTTTTTCGCTTTAGCAATTTCGTCTGCAGTTGCTTCAACAATACCTAAGACTTTCTTTTGGTTTGGCCAAATGATAACCCAAACATTAAACAACATAATCGTACCTAACCATGCGCCAATACCAATCAACAATCCGTTACCTTTCAACATGAATGCATTACCAATACCGACACCCATGATTTCTAATGCTGCCGCACCGGTTAACCAGGTTGCTAACGCACCCCAACGGAACCACCATAAAGCACGAGGTGCAACGTATTTATTAATTGCTGCAGGGCCAGGGCCACCTTCGTCAGCTAATGCCGCACCGACAGCAGGCACTTGCACGAAATTGAAATAATAAAGCAGACCGATCCAGATAATGCCCGCAAAAACGTGTAGCCAAACAACAAAAGACCATTTATTGAACTCACCAACACCGCCAACTACGAGCATGATGATGATTGCAGTAACAAAACCCAGTACAAGCGTACCGTGCACAGACTTAAGTGGATTCATAAGTATTTCCCCTGAAAATGATAAAATAACAACTTATTAATAAATTAATTATGGGGTGGGATTATACTGTTCTAAATACAGACTAACACCCCTAAATAGAAGATATTCCACCGAAAATACCTGTATTTGGACAAATATAATCAAAGGCTTAGTCAGATATAGTGATCAAATAGTCCTTTCGGTATAATCCGCGGCAACGAAATACAATCCAGACAGAACACCGAGGTAAAGACTCAATGGAAATACTAGAAGAAATCAAAAATACCGTCGAAGGAAACCCTATCGTGCTTTTCATGAAAGGCTCACCGGATTTTCCACAATGCGGTTTCTCAATGCG
>JBMZNW010000231.1:0-3235 GCA_049619915.1 Gammaproteobacteria bacterium | reverse complement strand
TGAAGCCTTATTGCAAGGTTTAAAGTTACTCGCTGTTGGCAATATTGAACAATGGATTATTGCTTCCTGTGATGGTATTCGTCTTTGTAATAATGCAGCTGATATCAGCCACATTCGAAACGTCAGAGCAAAAGTTCAGGAAAAAATCGCAACGCGCTGCCTGAAAAAAGGCGGAGAAGCATTAGAAATTGATCGTGTTGTTGGTAACCCGGAGATTGATATTGCCGTTAAAATCTATCTCGTTTGTGGTGAAACTGATCCGCCCCGATTTTATTCTTTGCGGCGAACAATGGATATGTGGTTTTTTATCAGTTTATAGTCTGCTTTTTTTGTAGTCTAAGTATCGCAGTTAGCAACAATCCTTAAAAACAAATGCCGTTTTTCTTTAAGCGTATAGTATTTATGCGTATCAATGGTTATCGACTCAAGAGTGACGGATGATTCATTTTCCTTAACAGAAAAGACCCAGGTATGTTTATCTATCGTCGTTATAACAAGTCTGGAAATACTCATGTTGAGTTCACGCGGGCCTGAATCATTTGGAAATTTAACCGTTTTAAGACAGGCCAGAAAATTGCCCCATTTAAAGTCGCCTAGTTCATTATTATCAAAATGCAGATAAAATTTTCGATTATCAGATGCATTCATTTCTGCAAAACTTGAATTTGAAAAAAGCAAAAAGAAAATAATGAAAAAACGGAGCATATTGAAAAGCTATTTTTTCGACTGCGGCATGCAATAACGATTGCGTTTATGAACGACTACTCTGATGTGTTCATATAAAAGAAAATCGCCGTTCTATCATCGGCTTTAATTTTTCTTTTTTCGACAACCTGCGTATCCCAGATTAATTCTTTAAGTGACTCTACTGCTTGTTCAGCATTCTCACTGCTTTCAATAAGCTTAGAAATTTTTTCCGCATCAGATTTTGTGATTTTACCCGCTTCTTTATACAGTGGTAGAAAAGGATCGGTAATACCATCAGAAGCGATAAGTATTACTGCGCCATCTTTGTTATTGAAAATACGTTCATTTAAGTAAAAAGAATCGCCAATACCGACAGCATTACACAAGCCATGATTCATGTATTGTTGCGAGCGTTGAATATAGTTTTCCTTGGTAATTTCTGTGCCGTTAATAACCGTTCCTATTTCATTCAGTGCTGTTTTTTCAGCTTCGTCTTCATCCATTTTCAAGTCGAGAGGTAATACCTGAAGTAATTTGCCGTTTGGCTTTTTGGCAAGAATAGAAACATCTCCTGCACTAAACGCAAAGAGCGTGTCTTGTCTATGTAATAGACCAGCGATAGCAGCAAATGCGCCTTCATTGACTTTGGCAGATTCATCATTGATTGAGCGGAGTAATTCTTTTAAATCATTACTACGAACAATATTTTTCGCTTCTTTCTTTAATTTATCATCAATAAACTTTGCAACATCGCCACCGGTTTTTGTGCCTTCATGATTTGAAGCGCCGTCAATGACAATATAAAGGTCTCCATTGTGAGTCTTGTAATGCCCCCACATGTCTTCGCCTTTGCTGTTATTGTCAAAGAAGACTTGCCAGTCAATTGTGATGTTCTTCATTCCCATTGCTCTCAATATATATAGACAAATATTTTATTTATATAAGGAAAAATGGGAAGCGGTTTATACCCTGAAATGCCATATGGTATACATATTTTTTATTATGTTCAGACATGAAATTTGAGCCTGAAAATAGCTTAATTTAATTCTATTCGCCTGTTTTATGCGTTAGCTTAAGCAAAGCCTGTCACTATTATGATTCGATTCAATACTTTTAATCAATTTGAATATCCATTTCAATATGGACCATCAAATTGATAAGTCAAAATGACACGGAGTTGATCGGCATCCGTTGTTAAGTTTCGATTATTTATATCAGCATAGATAGCTTCTAATATAACTTTGTCATCCCAGCTATAGTTTAGATAAACGTTATTTTCCTGGATATGGTAGTTTGACTTATTATCAGCACGGAAGTCGCCTGCAACAAACCCCAGGACGAGGTTTTTTAAAGTTTCAATTTCAACTCCAAGTGTAGTCGAACGTGCATTAGAATCGTTGACGGCATCCAGCGTTTGATCTTCCATAGAGCTAAAGAATGGTCCGCCACCTAAACTAGCCAATGCACCGGAGTCACCATGATTTCGATTATGTGCTGCACTAATTGTGATTAATTTATAATTTAATGCAGCAGTCACCCCCCATGTATCAGCATCGACATTACCCAGTTTTGCCGCGCCAATATCGCGTCCTTGATCGTACTGTAAGCCAATTTCCCACGAAATATTGTCATTGTATTCTGTGGCATAAATTGCTTCAGCGTAAAATATATTTTCGATATCTTCGATTAAATAATTCCATAGTTGTATGGCTAAACCGGATTGTTCATACGAGCTCCAAACAACAAACGCATCACCTTCATCGGCGCCTAATGCTTGACCCACATCAATAAACCGGGATTGATCGCCGCCATTTTCCCAGCCTGACATTTTTCTGACATAGGAAAAGCCAAAATCCGCATTGTCATTTAAATTGTAATTTAGTTGATAGGCTTCGAATCGATTTGGCACGATACGCAGATCATCACTATCCATATGCGGACTATCAAAGATTTGACGTCCTAAGTGCGCGTTCAATTTGCCTAAATTTGCATTTAATACAGCTTCGCTGAGAAAAATATAACTGTCTTTATCTGCATCAAAAAAATCACCATGCAATTTAGCAGCGTTATCGCTGTTTATAAGGCCTGGTTCAATTGACGTAGAACCACCAATGCTAAGATTAATCTTGTCAGACAGTGCCATGTTACAGGCAAATTCACCGCCCAGAGCAATTGCACTTTCAGTTGAGCTGCCATCAACATCTGTTTCAATATAACCCGTACGAGCATAGCCGCCGCAAAGTTTTACTGCGAAATTATGATTGCTTTCTTCTTGATCAGCTTGCACATAACTGCTCGTTAAAATGCAGCAGGATAAAAATGTCGTAATTGACGTTTTATTCATGATTTTTTTGATTTTCTTATGGCTGAGATAGAGGGTTTGCACCTCTTCTAACGGAGTTAGGGATCGCAACAATTGATTCGACCTTAAGTGCTGAAGTGACTTTCGTTCCTGATAAACCGTATAACTATGGTGCATTGGGTTCATCTCTACCAGGTTGGGAAGGTGTCATAGAGAAAAATACGGTAGTAGCTATGTTTCGTATTG
>JBMZNW010000230.1:0-3236 GCA_049619915.1 Gammaproteobacteria bacterium | reverse complement strand
TGAACATAATTAACGACTTATTTTTAATTGCCTTGAATATTGCCAAGGAGCAAAAAAACGCGTGAACCTTTTTACGACACTATTTTTATGCAGCTTAGGTGCCAGCATTATTGTGCAATGGGTGCTTGTACAACGACATATGAAACATATACAGACAAATCGCCAAGCCGTACCTGATGAATTTAGCGATAAAATTCCTTTAGAAGCACACCAAAAAGCGGCCGATTACACGCAAGCTAAGGTAAAAACAGGCATGACTGAATTATTAATTGGCGCTGTCTTTTTATTAATCTGGACTTTAGCGGGCGGCCTGCAATTACTCGATGGTTTTTTGCGCTCTTTTGAATTGCCAGAATTAGCAACGGGCACAATTTTCATACTCGCTGTCTTTGCCATCATGTCGATTCTAGATTTACCCATGTCGCTTTATCGTACATTCAAATTAGAACAATCATTTGGTTTTAATAAAATGACTATGAAAGTGTTTTTCATGGACATGATTAAAAACTCAATCCTCGGCGTAATAATCGGCACGCCACTGTTATTACTTATTCTCTGGTTTATGGCTAATGCCGGGCAATACTGGTGGTTGTATGCCTGGGTATCTGTCATCAGCTTTGTTTTATTTTTCACTTGGGCATATCCGGCATTCATTGCGCCGATGTTTAATAAATTTACACCTTTGGATAACGAAGAATTAAAAACAAAAATAGAAACCTTATTAACTAAAAACGGCTTCAAGAGTCAGGGCGTTTACGTCATGGATGGTTCTTTACGTTCAACACACGGCAATGCTTATTTTGCCGGCTTTGGTAGTAATAAACGCATTGTCTTTTTTGATACATTAATTGACACATTGAGTTATGACGAAATCGAAGCGGTACTAGCGCATGAATTAGGCCACTTTAAATGTAACCATGTTAAGAAATTAACATTGCTGCAAGCATTCCTCTACTTTGTTGCATTTGCCGTACTTGGTTGGTTATCAGGCCAATTATGGTTTTTTAATGGTTTAGGCGTTGAACAACCATCAAACTATATGGCTTTAACACTTTTTATTCTTGTTGCATCAACATTTACTTTTTTTCTAACACCGTTAATCAAAATGCTGACTCGAAAATATGAGTTTGAAGCAGATGACTTTGCTGTTGCTCAAGCAGACTCAAAAGATCTTATTCAAGCATTGGTGACTTTGTATAAAGAGAATGCGAATACATTAACACCTGATCCGCTTTACTCAGCGTTTCACGATTCGCATCCGCCTGCGCCAATAAGAATTGCGCATTTAAAAAGTGCGCAGGTTACATAAAGTTTATGAAAGAATTTAAATTAATAAAACTATTAGTCTTGTTTTCGCTTTCTTTCTCGGCGCAAGCTGTCGATATCGAAAACGGTAAAAAGCTACATAATGAAGGCTGTGTACGTTGCCATGATGAAACCATGTACACGCGTGAAGATAGAGCTATAAACAACTTCGATGAACTGCATAAACGTATTAGAAATTGCGAAATAATGACTGATATGACTTGGTTCGATGAAGAGATTGATGATGTTGCAGCTTATTTAAATCAAACTTATTACCGCTTTAACTTAGAAAAATAAAATATTTGAATATAAAGTTAGTAAAGCTCTTCTGATACCTGGTTCATTTGTTCAAGAATATATTGACCTATATATTTAATGGTCTTACTTTCAAACTTTTTAAATTGCAAACCGAAAGCGCCTTCTTTTCTGGAACCTCCACCAGCAATAATAAAGTAATAAACCCGGCAAGAAACCTCTACTTTTCTGAAAACATTATTTATTGGTAATCGAAAAACAGCATCAACCATTATATTTTGACTTCTATAAATCGGTTTCAACTCTGGATTTAATATAACCGTGTTTTCTCTATCACATCGGATTTGTAATCCATCTGCAGAAACATCATAAATATTAGCAATGATACATTCGCCATCATCAGTAAATAACTTTATCGGGAGTTTGGTTACTATCCTCGGATACTGCCTGGACTCTTCATACCTTTGTTGAAGTTGCGCATTGCCTAAAGTTTTCATGTGATGGTTTTCTGTATTTTTAGAAAGTTTATATATTGCAAATGTAAGCTGCTATTAAACTATACAGAGGCTGAATCTTCATAAAAGTTCAGAAAAATTAAGAAGTTTTATTTAATACATTCTACCCAGTGTTTTTTCTAAGAAATTTATCTAACTGATTTGCAAAAGCCTGCCGGTCACTTTTATTTAATGCCGCTGGTCCACCGGTCTGTATGCCGCTCGAACGCAAGGTGTCCATAAAATCACGCATTGTTAAACGTTGTTTAATATTATCCGTCGTATACATATCTCCACGAGGATTTAATGCATGTCCGCCTTTTTCGATGACTTCGGCTGCTAGTGGAATATCTGCTGTTATCACCAGATCACCTACCTCACACCTTTTTACAATTTCATTATCAGCAACATCAAAACCCGATGCGACACGAAGGAAATTAATATACGGTGAATTAGGAACAGGAATGGTTTGGTTCGCCACTAATGTGACTTCTGTTTGTGTTCGCTTCGCTGCTTTAAAAAGAATTTCTTTAATAACAACAGGGCATGCATCGGCATCAACCCAAATTTTCATTTAAATTTCTTTCCTGCCATCCAATGCATGTGCAATGGTCATACTGTTAACGTATTCCAGTTCTCCACCCATTGGTATGCCATGCGCTATACGTGAAACTTGCTTATCTCTGGCTTTAACCATTTCACTGATATAATGCGCTGTTGCTTCCCCTTCAACAGTTGTGCTGGTTGCGAGTATGACTTCTTTTACTTCTTCAGTTTCGACCAGTTTTTCTAAATCATATAAACCAATATCATCCGGCCCGATACCATCAAGAGGTGAAAGATGACCAAGCAAAACAAAATAACGTCCTCGATAATTTGCTTCTTCTATAGAGTCGACATCAGAAGGGTTTTCAACAACACAAATAATACTGTCATCACGACGTGTATTTTCACAAAGGTGACAAAGTTTATTTTCCGTATAAGTTCGACAGCGTTGACAATGACCAATACGTTCCATTGCTTCTGCCATAACTCTGGAAAGGTGTTTTGCGCCATCGCGGTTACGTTGTAAAAGTTGATGCGCAATACGTTGCGCAGACTTTCGACCTATGCCCGGCATCACACGTAACGCTTCAACCAATTGTTCTAATAAGGTTTGTTCAACCATATTTTTAAATAAAC
>JBMZNW010000229.1:0-3243 GCA_049619915.1 Gammaproteobacteria bacterium | reverse complement strand
CTGCTGAGGAACTAAAGCATGGTGCCATCCTAAACATCAAAAATGCAATGGAGTGAATTATTGCCTTTTTTTGCCAAAGGCATGGCGATTTATGTTTCACATAATCTGGATCTGATTAAAGTCGCTTATGCACTGGCAGAAGATGATAAAGAACAATTTGAAGCGTGGACAAAAGAGGGCACGGTTGCGAATGTCACAGATGAACAGGCCAGTGCCTGGCATGAGAGTAATGTTGTTGTCTGGGCGACGGTGATTAAACCGTGGGTGTTAGTGCAACCAATTGTCGACTGATGAGACACCACCAAAAATGACTTTTTATGCGATAGCATCGTCAGCTCGGCAACTGCTCCCGGCTTTGCTCTACCTCCTGCATCCATGCAGTCGTCCGTGCTCAAAACATCATGTATTAGTTATACACTCAGTTTTTGCGCGCGGTGCTTTCTCGCTCTCACATAAAAATTCTATTTTTGGAGGCGTCTCAGGTAAAAATGTATGACCTCCAATAATAAAGTCAGTGTCCTATTCGTTTGCATGGGCAATATTTGCCGCTCACCAGCAGGCGAAGGTGTGTTTCAGCATTATGTTCAACAACAAGGATATGATAATGACATAGAGATTGATTCTGCTGGAACGATAGCCTATCACCAGGGCGAGCCTGCTGATGCCAGAATGCGCGAAGTTGCGGCAAAACGAAACTATCAATTAACTTCAATCGCGCGCAAAGTGATTACAAATGATATTGATAGCTTTGATTTAATTATTGCGATGGATCATGACAACCTCTATGAGCTAGAAGCGCTCGCTAATGGTAAACAAAATCATATTCGACTACTTGGTTCGTTTATTGATGGTTATGGTGAAGACAATGCGCCGTCAGTACCGGATCCGTATTACGGTGGTTTAGACGGGTTCGAACAAGTATTGGATATGATAGAGTCAGCCTGCCCGAATATGTTGTCGCATTGTTTGGAACTTCTTCAACAAAAATAATCATGACACTTCAGGCACGTATTGAAGCTGCCATCTCTTTGCATACTGGTCAGGAAGCACAATTTGCCAAAAGCAAACAAGCTTATGGCGGTTGTATAAACGACAGTCGTATTGTCAGTTTAAAAGATGGTCGCCAATTTTTTATAAAAACGCATCCTCAGGCTAGCTCCTTTCCTGACTTATTCAAAACAGAATTTAAATCGCTGCAATTATTAGCTGAACCTAATGTCATTCATGTGCCGAAGCCAATTGTGTATGACGATGATTTTATTGTTATGGAAGTGTTTAAAGAAGGGAAAAAAACGAATGATTGGCAAGAACAAATGGGGAGGCGTCTGGCAGAACTTCATAAAGCAACGCAGAGAAAAAAATATGGTTTTGAAGAAGATAATTATATTGGTACAACGAAACAAATAAATCATTGGTCTGATAGCTGGTTAAACTTCTGGCGAGAACAACGTTTGGACTACCAATTAAAATTGTTTTCTGAAAAAACATCGAAAGACGATCCATTATTAAAAGCAGGTGAACAATTACTGAATAAGTTGGATGCATTAATAGGAAATATAATGGAACCAGCGGTTTTATTGCATGGTGATCTCTGGTTAGGCAATGCCGCAGCAAATGAAAAAGGTGAACCTGTTATTTTTGACCCAGCCAGTTACTACGGACACCGTGAAGCAGAAATAGGCATGATGCGCATGTTCGGTGGTTTTGATGCGCGATGCGAAGCAGCATATGCCGAAGTCTGGCCATTACAAGAAGGGACTGAAGAAAGAATTAGCGTATATCGCCTTTATCATGAACTAAATCATCTAAATTTATTCGGCTCGAGTTATTATCAAAGCAGTCTTTCAACAATGAATGGATTGAATCAGGTTATTAATAATTAAAATAGACGGATATGAATGTTGTTTATGTTATCGCGGCATGTAGACACTGTAGATATATCGTCAGTATAATAATTTCATTACATATCTTATTGATACAAGGAGCGTTTCATGAAGTCGACCTTAGTAATTAATGGATACAGTTTATATGATTGATTTAGGAAGCTTTTCACTAGGAACATTACTTGGGATTTTTTTAACGTCACTAGTTAATCATTTTCTAGCTAAATCCAGAAACAAAGAGAATAGAGAGAGACATTCAAGAATGGAGGCCGGAGAAAAATTAAATGAAGCTTTTGCATCTGCTCTTATTTTTTTAAGCCCACATGTCATTGAGGATAAAGATGCATACGATGTTCTAAATGAATCATTTAAGGCTCATGCAAGCGCAGTAATGCAATTCAGACGTCATCTTAGTGAAAGTGAGAAAGGAGATTTTGATAAAGCATGGTATGAATACTATTGTCATGATGGAGATAAAGATGCACCATTTTTGGAGCAGTATTCAAGTCATATCGGAAGTCATGAATCATATTTGGAAAACTGTTCTCTTGCAGTTAAGAGGATTAATAAAATCTTAAGCTATGCTAACACCTAACCAATCGCTCAAGCATGGGACGCGAAAATCTTGAGTGACCCTCCCCTCGGTTCGATCGTCATGCGTAATTTTCTCAGAAATAAAACTATTCATAAAAAATTAACTCAGCCAGACATATTCTGACTTGTTCAAACTTGCGATGGCTTTGAATTAGCACGCAACCTTTTTCTGTGTAGCTTGTCGCAGTTAGGTAATTATCATTTTTTTAAAAGAGATTATCTAATGAACCAAATATCGTCGAATGAATTTAATTTAAAACTTTCACTGCTTTTACTAAGGGTTGGTGTGTTTATTGTGTTTTTCATGTGGGCAATTGACAAACTAATCAATCCTGAACATGCAGTTTCTGTGTTTTCCAGATATTATTTTTTTGATGGCCTTTCAATTAATATGGCTTATGTAATTGGTGTTATCCAATTAACATTTGTTTTGTCTTTTCTCTTCGGTATTAAAAAGAAAATAACTTACGGCACAGTATTTTTAATGCATCTAGCATCTACGTTGTTCTCCTATCAGAAATATTTAGAACCTTGGACACCGCCTAATTTACTTTTTTATGCGGCTTGGCCGATGTTGGCTGCTGCTGCTGCTTTGTATTTACTCAGAGAAGAAGATACGTTATTTACAATTAAATAATTTATAAAATAAGAAATTTAACAAATCATTCAATTGGAGTAGCGAGTCGGCGCGTCGCTGCGTTAAAATGTTATGCGACATGAATAACACACCATCAGATAATCAGAAAGCATGGGTTGTACACCTGCG
>JBMZNW010000228.1:0-3250 GCA_049619915.1 Gammaproteobacteria bacterium | reverse complement strand
CGATGTTATACAGGCTGATGGCGGTACGCGTACGGCTTCTATTACCGGCGCTTATGTCGCGTTGGTTGATGCTGTTAATAAAGCGAAAGCGGATGGTTTAATTAAATCTGATCCAATTAAAGGCATGATTGCTTCAATTTCAGTCGGTATTTTTGATGGTACGCCTGTACTCGATCTGGATTATGCAGAAGACTCTAACGCTGAAACAGATATGAATGTGGTGATGAATGATGATAATCATTTTATTGAAGTCCAAGGTACAGCAGAAGGCCATGCATTTTCAGCAGATGAATTAAACAGCATGTTAGCTTTGGCGCAGAAAGGTATTAGCGAATTGTTTCAACATCAAAAAAACGCTTTAAGTGATGCTTTAAATGATTAAGGGTAATGGGCGAATAAGTTAATGAGTTTAATCAAAGATAAACAAGTTGTACTTGCCAGTAATAACAAAGGTAAAGTAAGAGAAATAAACGCCGTACTTGAAGAGCTTTCTATCAAGGTGACGCCGCAATCTGAATTTAATGTTGAAGAAGCTGAAGAAACCGGATTGAGCTTTGTTGAAAATGCCTTAATCAAAGCACGTAATGCCGCGGCGCATACCAATTACCCTGCTATAGCTGATGACTCGGGTATTGAAGTGCCTGCATTGGATGGACGACCGGGAATTTATTCTGCGCGTTATGCTGGCATAGGTGCAAGTGATGAAGAAAATCTGAATAAGTTAATTGACGATATAAAAGACTTGCCGGAAGAAGAACGCATTGCACAATTTGTTTGTGTCATGGTTTATATGAGACATGCGAATGATCCGATACCTGTTATTAGTCAGGGAATCTGGAAAGGGACACTGCTTACCGAACCCAGAGGTAAAAATGGTTTTGGTTATGATCCGATTTTTTTCGTACCTACACACGATTGTTGTTCTGCGGAATTATTGCCAGAAGTGAAAAACCAACTTAGCCATCGTGGACAGGCATTAAGACAATTAGTGAAACTGATGCATGAAGAGAATTAAGTTTGTCTCTGAACCGGCTAGACTGGCTGAATCGGGAGAGCATCATAAATAGAAAAAGCTATTCAGATAATGCCGTCCTTATTAACATTAAATGAAAACCCGCCGCTTTCTCTTTATGTACACTTGCCCTGGTGTGTGAAGAAATGTCCCTATTGTGATTTCAATTCACATGAAGTTACTGCAACGGACGACGAAGAACAGACCTATGTAGCAGCCTTGATCAGTGATCTGGAAACAGAGCTTCCACGAATTTGGGGAAGAACGATCAGCAGTGTTTTTATTGGCGGCGGAACACCCAGTTTATTTTCGGCGGAGTCGATTGAACATTTGATGAGCGCATTACGTGCAAGATTAAATATTCATCCAGATATAGAAGTGACGATGGAAGCGAACCCGGGTACAGCGGAAGCAGAAAATTTTAAATCGTATCGGGAAGCCGGCGTAAATAGGTTATCGATAGGGGTACAAAGTTTTAATGATCAGTATTTAAAGTCATTAGGTCGTATACATAATTCAAAAGAAGCGTTAAATGCAATTGATCTTGCAAAGTCAGCTAGTTTTGAAAATATTAATCTGGATTTAATGTTTGGATTACCGCAACAAAAGCAAGAAGATGGTTTAGCAGATCTTGAAATAGCCGTTGAACAATCGCCAACACATATTTCCTGGTATCAATTAACTATTGAGCCGAATACCGTTTTTTATTCGAAACCGCCATTAACGCCTGACGATGACAAGCTCTTTTTAATGCAAGAAGCAGGGCAGTCCTATCTGGAAAAAATGGGCTATAAGCAATATGAAATCTCAGCTTATGCTAAAGATAATAATATCTCATTGCATAATACGAATTATTGGCAGTTTGGAGACTACCTTGGTATTGGCGCCGGTGCGCATGGAAAAATTACAAATGTAGCAGAAGGTAATATTAAACGATTTAGCCGACATAAAATGCCTAAACGCTATATAGAGCTTGCCGGTAGCGATGGAGTAATAACGGAAACAAGAACGTTAAATCGTGATGACCTTGCTTTAGAATTTATGATGAATGCTTTGCGTTTGAAAGAGGGCGTAGATGCTGGCTTATTTTTACGACGAACGGGACTGCCATTAAGTAAAATAGAAAAAGAATTAACGCAGGCTGTCGACCATGGCTTAATCGAATGGCAGACTGATAATCTAAGGCCGACAAAAAAAGGGCAGCGCTATTTAAATGAGTTACTGGAAATATTTGTGAAATAGTTGTGAATTTGTCGCTGCTAAAGTCATTGCTTGTTCACTACTCAATATACAGGTAGTTTTATTTTATCGTTTTCAAAATGTCTGATTGGAAAGTATATATTTTACGTTGCTCAGATAATTCGCTTTATACTGGTATTACTCGCGATCTAAATAGACGATTAGATGAACATAATAATAATGATCGTCTCGCTTCAGCTTATACACGAACACGTCGTCCAGTCAGTCTTGTCTATCAGGAATCCTGTCTTGACCGTTCTATGGCAAGCAAGCGAGAAGCAATGATAAAAAAAATGACAAAGACTGAAAAAGAAAACTTAATAAAAGAAGCGTAGTTTCTTTTTAGTAACAGGGGTTTCAGTGCAGACTCAGAAGAAAAATGAGCGAAATGGAAAATACCGATTTTTTTTGCAGCTAGTTGAGCTAGCCGAGGAAAACCTAGAGTTAATTAATAAGAAACTCCAACAACTAAATGATTAATCGGCATTAAGTTGCCGCAAAACGTCAAATTTCCGTTGCTTATATCCTAAAATTTGCCTTAATTTCATAAAAAATGAACTAAATTGTCCTAGAAACGTCATAAAACCGTACTACACTATATATGGTATAGGGATTGCATTATTTCTACTAGGTAACCACACCTGAGGAGGTGTTCAATGATTCCTACAAATGTTATGCCGTTTCCCGAAATAGAATACAGTGTTCGTTGTGGTGTTTGTCCTAAGTGTGCAAAGACAGATGGCTTTGTAAATTTAGGCAAGGAACACTGGTTTATTTGTCGTGACCACAAATCCAAATGGTTTGCTGGCGTGAATATGTTTGAGGGCTGGGAAAACCAGACGGTGGCGCAGGCGGAAAGTATCGAAAATATGCTAAGCGCCTATAAAGAAGTCGTGCCACTAAGAAATATTGATGAAGAACACAAAGCGGGTTAGGCGTTAACTACGCTTAATAAATAGCGCACAATTTGCGTTATGCTTTAATCTTTCCCTCTGAACG
>JBMZNW010000227.1:0-3251 GCA_049619915.1 Gammaproteobacteria bacterium | reverse complement strand
TCAGGTTTAACTAACTGCACCATTTCCACTTTTTCAAATTGATGCTGACGGATCATGCCACGCGTATCTTGGCCATATGATCCCGCTTCACTTCTAAAGCAAGGAGAATGACAAACAAACTTTTTAGGCAGTTCTTTACTATCTAATATTTCGCCACGCACAACATTGGTTACCGGCACTTCCGCTGTCGGGATTAAATAAAAGCCGTGTTCTTTTATATGAAATAAATCTTCTTCAAACTTTGGTAACTGCCCTGTTCCCATACAACTATCGGCATTAACCAAATAAGGCACATTAATTTCTGAATAACCATGTTCAGTACCGTGTGTATCCAACATCAGTTGAATGAGTGCGCGATGCAATCTAGCAATACCAGCATGCATAACAACAAAACGTGAGCTGGTTATTTTAACCCCAGCTTCAAAGTCAATTAAACCTAATGCTTCACCTAAATCGACATGATCTTTAGCTTCGAAATCAAATTGTTTTGGCTCGCCCCATTGTCGTACTTCAATATTGTCATCTTCTGTATTACCTTCAGGTACAGATTCATGAGGAATATTTGGAATACCTACAACAATGTCATTTAATTCTGTTTGGACAGTATCAAGTTCCGCAGCGCTTTCATCGAGTTGCGTTTTAATACTCGCAACTTCATCCATGACAGACTGCGCATCTTCTCCTTTAGATTTTAATGCGCCTATTTCTTTTGATTTAGAATTACGTAAAGACTGAAGTTCTTCTGTCTTTATTTGTATTGATTTACGCTTTTCTTCAAGCGCTTGAATAGCACCGATATCGAGTTCCATATTTCGTTTTTTTAACGTTTCTGCAACTCTATCCAGATCATTGCGTAAAATTTGTGGATCTAACATTTCTTACTTTATTCCTAGTATTTAATCTATGGGTATTAATTATGAGTATTAATAAATATAACTATTTATAAATTTGTTTGTCGCATTAATAATATCGCCGACCAACAAGCAGCAAGACATAAGCTAACAGATAACAAAATATTTAATCCTGCTTTTAACATTTCCCCTGCTTCAATTAGATTAATTGTCTCAAGTGAGAATGTCGAAAAAGTTGTGAACGCGCCTAATGAACCAATAATTAAAAAAGCACGCCAGTCTTCTGACAATTGCCCTTTTTCAATTATTAGCACATAAACCACGCCAATAATAAAAGAGCCAAGCACATTAACCAGCAATGTCCCGTACGGGAACCCCTTACCTAACAAATAATGCGCACCACTGGAAAACCAGAAACGCAATAATGCGCCGACTGCGCCACCTGCTGCAATTGAAAGAAGTTGTATCATGGCTATAGTTTATCTGAATCGGAGCTATTTACGATTTTTTTGCTACTTCATCTAGTGAACGTAAATAAGCCAGTTTCTCTGCAATTTTTATTTCCAGGCCGCGATCGACAGGTTGGTAATATTCTATCGGTTCCATTTCATCCGGGAAGTAGTTTTCTCCGGCTGCATACGCATTTTCTTCATCGTGTGCATAGCGATAATCTTTTTTATAACCTAATGATTTCATCAACTTTGTCGGTGCATTGCGTAAATGCAAGGGTACTTCTAAAGAACCAGATTCTTTAGCATCGCGCATAGCGGTATTAAATGCGGTATAAACTGCATTACTCTTCGCGGCACAGGCAATATAAACGATAGCTTGTGCTATTGTCAGTTCACCTTCTGGCGATCCCAATCGCTCTTGTGTCTCCCAGGCATCCAATGCCAAACGTATCGCTCTCGGATCGGCATTACCGACCTCTTCTGACGCCATGCGTACGACACGGCGTGCAATATAAAACGGATCACAACCTCCATCGATCATTCGGGTAAACCAGTACAATGCCGCATCAGGGTTTGAACCTCTGACGGACTTTTGCAATGCCGATATTTGATCATAAAACGCTTCACCACCTTTATCGAAACGCCTTAATGAGCCATCAGCTAATACTTCATTTAACAAGCTTTCTGTTATGTTTCCATCTTCAGCTAAATCCGATGCTATTTCTAGCAAGTTTAATGATCGTCGTGCATCACCGTCAGCAACATCGGCTATTTTCTTTATAGCAGCATCATCTATCTTTAAGTTTTGTTTACTTAAACCATTAACATCATCATCTAATGCCTGCTGAAGAATAGTACTGATATCTTCAGTTTTTAAAGACTTTAAAACATACACTCTTACTCTGGATAACAATGCATTATTTAATTCAAATGAGGGGTTCTCGGTTGTTGCACCAATGAATGTTACCGTGCCATCTTCGACGTAAGGTAAAAATGCATCTTGCTGTGATTTATTAAAACGATGTACTTCATCAACAAATAAAACCGTATCTTTGTTATAAACTGAGCGATATTGTTTAGCTTGCTCAATCGCAGCACGGATATCTTTAACACCGCTTAATACAGCAGAGACGGATAAAAATTGCGCATCACAAGACTTCGTAATTAATCGTGCTAATGTTGTTTTGCCTGTGCCCGGTGGTCCCCAAAATACCATTGAGTGCAAACGGCCTTGCTCTATCGCTTGTCTTAATGGCTTATCACTGCCAAGTATATGTTCCTGCCCAATGTAAGCATCAATCGTTGCCGGACGCATGCGATCAGCTAAGGGACGAAACTCTTCAGACTCAGACATTGTGGTTATTTACAGTAATTAAGTATTAAGGATTTATTTCAGGTGTTTCATCAACGTATCTTTCGTCGATAACATCAACACCGGCCGGGGTTTCTAGTTCAAAACTTGAGAGTTGCAAGTCAACATTCTTTTTAACGTTAAGAAAATCAATACGCGTTGTCTGACCAAGATTATCAACAATCATCATCATGCCTAGTTGCGAACCATTAAAACCAATACGGATATTTTTATATTGTGTTTCAATATTTTTTGGCGTTAATTCAATCCAGTCATAACCATCAATCACACCCAAACCTACCTGAACAAAATGTTCATTAATATCATTATTGCCTAAAATAATGCCAGCAGGTGTTTCATCGAGTGTATTACCTATTTTTCTAATGGTTAATTGTTCTAGGTCTTCATCGAAAAGCCATAGCACTTCACCATTAGAAATAATTTTTTGCGCGTAAGGCGCTTCATAAGACCAGTTAAACTTTCCCGGTTGTTGTAACTTAAGAACACCTTCTGATTTTTCCAACACTTCGCCATCTTCATTAATCAATTGTTGAATAAAATTTGATTCAAGCGAATTAAAATCATCTAGAAATGCTT
>JBMZNW010000226.1:0-3302 GCA_049619915.1 Gammaproteobacteria bacterium | reverse complement strand
ATTAAGAGAAATACTTTCAGCCTGTCTGTTTTCTCCTAAAAAACAAAAAGATTTATTCCCCCATGGCCTGTAATGCTCTGGTTTTGCAGTACTAAAAAAACTTATTGTTGTCGTGTCAACTGCCGCAGCAATATGACCTGGGCCTGAATCTGGCCCTATATAGATATCACAATGCTTTAGCACCGCAGCAGCTTCCATAAGAGAACAACCAGCAATATTTGCGTGTTCTATATTAACAGAGTTAATAATTTGCTCATTCACAGTTTTTTCATGAATTGAACCAGTATAAATAACATACTTAATAAACTGTTTATGATCATTTAATAAATCTATATATTTTTGTGCCGGCCAGTTTTTATGCGGTTTATTAGGATCGCCTACAGATAAAGCGATAACTTTTCCTTCTGAGCGATCAATGTTTGAGAAGATTTTTTTAGAAAAAGTCTCGTCTTCTTTGCTAAACCAAACTTTGGTTTTTGGGATGTTGGAAATGCCATCTATTGACTCTATTACGTTATGTAAACTTTCTACAGCATGTTCAGATAAGTCTTGTTTGTTTTTTTTAATGTACTTTTTTTGAGCTTTCAATAGATATGCAAGAAAACCCGTCCTGATATCTACAATAATATCGTAATAGTTTTTTCTTAAATCCCATAACAAATGAGGAGTACCGCGCAAAAATTTGTTTTTATCTTTGAGATAGACTTTCCCAATGAAGGGACAGCTGCTATACATACTTGCCGTCCTTTTATCTGCAACGACATCTATTTTTGCATCAGGGTACATTTTATTTAACGAAACAAGCAACGTTGAAGACATGACAACATCACCAACATAGCTGAGCCCAACAAATAAAACTTTAGTTACCATTTCGTTTTAATATTGTTTATATGATTTTTCTTCTACTAACTCTGAGCCTGTTTTTGTATTAATCACTTTTTTTATTTCAGCACGTTTGTCATTGGTAAAATAAACTGATCGTGCCAGCTCAATAAATTCCTGATCAAAACTTTGATCTCTTTCCTTGTCTCTTATTTTATCTTCAATATCCCATAAAGCTTCATTCACGTCTTTCAACGCTTGTATGTTCTCTTTTAAATCAGTTTGTGAATAAGCTGATGCTTCCCACAAAACAGTCAACACTCGCAGCTCTTTGTTTATATTTTCCAGTTTTGCCTGATCACTAATTCTTTCTGATTTAATTTGAAGAATAGTGACTTTGTCTAACAACTCTCCAACGGATAACTCTATATTTATACTCACGTAAACCTCTTGTTTAGCTTTACTTACCTATACAAAACTGCGAAAACACTTTGCCCAACACATCGTCTGCTGTTGTTCGGCCTGTTATATCATCAAACCCTGTCAATGCTTGCCTGAGAGACTCAGCCAAAACTTCAAGCCCGACATTTTTATCAGCAGCATTGATTACCTGAATCAACTGCTGTTTTACAAAACTTAAAGCATCGACATGCCTTTGTCGTGCAAAAATAATGTTTTCATCACTTTGCGAAAGATTCAGCATATCACTGACCATATTAATCAGATCACTTATTCCTTTACCTGTTTTTGCTGATATATAAACTGTATCTTTTGTATTATTAAACGTTTCTATTTCGCTTAAATCTATTTTGTTTTTAACAACAAGTTTTTTAATTTCTGTCGGAATATATTTATTTGCTTCATCGCTATCTAGCTCAGAAGTAACACTATTATCAACAACGTATAAAACAATATCGGCTGTCTTCAGTGCTTTAATAGATCGCTCTACACCTTCTTTTTCTATTGCATTACTGGTGTCTCGCAAACCCGCTGTATCAATCAATGTCACAGCGTAATCTCCCAACAAGACATTTTCACGAATAATATCACGAGTTGTTCCTGCTTCCGGTGAAACAATAGCAGAATCATAGCCACTCAAATAATTTATTAAGCAGGACTTGCCCGCATTAGGTAAGCCGGCAATAACGATTGTCGGGTTCTGCGCAAGAACGCGACCGGCTTCAGCCTTACCGAGCAATGTTTTTACTTCTGACAAAGCATGCTTTGCATTGTTTATTGCTGGCGCAATATCAACCTCAACATCCTCTTCATCTGGAAAGTCTAATGCCGCTTCTATTAAGGCTCTGGAAGTAAAAACAAGCTCTCTTAGCTCATTCACTTTTTTTGAAAACACACCATCAAGCGATTGCATGGCGCTACGCACAGCTTTTTTGGAATTGCTGTCTATCAGATCAGCCACAGCTTCCGCTTGTACTAAATCAATCTTATCGTTTAGAAACGCTCTCTCGGTAAACTCACCAGGTTTCGCCGGCCTTGCGCCTAAAGAAACAATTTCTTCCAATAACATTTCCAGCAAAACACGGCTGCCATGTGTATGGCATTCAATAACATCTTCGCCTGTATACGAAGCAGGTTCCTGAAAAAACAAGCCGATACCTTTATCAATAATTTCTTGAGAAGATGTTTTGAACGCTACATATTGCGCTTGTCGCGCTATTGGCTTTTTACCCGTTAATGCAGAATAAATTTCTTTACTCTTATCACCAGAGACACGAACAACACCTATACCGCCTCGACCAGGCGGCGTCGCTATAGCAACTATCGTGTCTTTGTTTTCAGGCATTGCGTTTACCGCTTCGACCAGAAAAACGACCGAGCTATTTATTTGATCCTTCTTTTTCTATATTGCGCGTAATAACCCATTGCTGTGCAATTGAAAGGATATTATTAACAACCCAATACAGAACCAGACCGGAAGGAAAAAAAGCAAAGAACACAGTAAACACGACAGGCAATACCGATAAGACTTTTGCCTGAACAGGATCCATCGGTGCCGGGTTCAGTTTTTGCTGCACGTACATGGATATACCCATAAGCAACGGCAGCACAAAATAAGGATCAGCAGCAGATAAGTCATTTATCCATAAAATAAATTCTGCCTGACGCAACTCGACACTTTCAAGCAAGACCCAATATAAAGAAATAAAAACAGGGATTTGAATTAATATTGGAAAACAACCTCCAAGCGGATTAATTTTCTCTTCTTTATAAAGGTTCATCATGGCTTGATTTAATTGCGCACGATCATCTTTATAACGATCTCTAATTGATAACAATCTCGGCTGCACTCTTCTCATATTCGCCATGGAACGATAACCGGCAGCTGAAAGCTTATAAAACAGTATTTTTAGAGCAAGCGTAACTAAGACTATCGACCAGCCCCAGTTTTTGACTACGTCATGTATCTTATCCAATAACCAAAAAACAGGTTCAGCTAAAAACCAGAAAATACCGTAATC
>JBMZNW010000225.1:0-3312 GCA_049619915.1 Gammaproteobacteria bacterium | reverse complement strand
GAAACTCTATTATTTTTCAATAATAGAGCTGGATGCCGTAGCTTTTGGGGCTAAATTCATTCAATTCGAAAAGTTTTCAGCACGTCATGTTGAAAACTTTATTATGAAGTCAATTATTCCAATAGAAGAAAAAGTACTTAATATGCTTGATTCTCCGCGGTCTAGTCATGACATTCTCAACGAACTCGATTTACATGATGAAAACATTGATCTTGATTCAACCTTAAATAGGCTGCATAAAAAGAAAGCTATTGTCGCTTATAAAGAAGATAAAACACTGAAGTTTGTGAAGCTTGAAAATGCGATAGCAACAATTTTCGAAAGACTGGAAAAGATAGAGAAGCGCTTGGACGAACTGGACTAGAAAATAATTACAATTCAATCATAAATCATAATTAAAACTTTGAGATCCGTCTCTAAAATCACTCTTCACTAATGTATTAATATAAGAATTGTAATAAGCTAATCCAATTTAAATACATAGTTTCAAGGATTATACCCATGGGAAAGCTAATCAAGATTTTACTCGTTCTTATCGTTGTCGTTGTTGTTGCCGTTATAGGATTAATTATGACAACCGACATAAACCAATATAAAGATCAAATAGTACAAGTTGTTAAAGATAAGACTGGTCGAGACTTTGAAATAGCAGGTGATTTAAAACTAGCCCCTTCCCTCATCCCAACTGTTGCCATCGAAGGTGTAACACTGGGCAATGCAGACTGGTCAAAAGAAAAAAACATGCTAAGCGTCAGCAAATTTGAAGCACAAGTTGCCTTATTACCATTGCTGAAGAAAAATATTCAGGTAGTGCGTTTGATTCTTATTGAACCAAATATCTACCTGGAAACGAATAAACAAGGCCAGGGAAACTGGGTATTTTCAACTAGCAAGGACACTAAAAAAGAAGCAACTGAAGAACAAACTGCTGAAAGCGGTGCATTACCTGCTCTGGCCGTAAATGAAGTCAAAATCGAGAAAGCAAACATCACCTACCTTGATGGCAAGGCAGGCAAGAAAACTGAACTGATTATTGATGAAATCACTGTTAATTCTTCCAGCTTTTCAGATCCGATGGAGTTGCTTGTAAAAGCCAGCTTTAATAAAACACCATTACAACTAAACGGCTCTTTAGGTTCGATTAATAATTTATTAGACGATAAAGATTACCCTGTGAAATTAGATATCGAAGTTGCTGATGCCAAAGTTTCTATCGATGGCGCTATTGCTCAGCCTATGTCAGCTAAAGGAATTGATTTATTGACTTCATTTAATGTCACTAAGTTAAGTAGCTTTAACAATATTGCTGGATCAGAACTACCTGATGTTGGCCCTATTTCATTTAGCGGTAAATTATCTGACACAAAATCTGGTTACGCTGTAAAAGCCATGGTCGCCCAATTAATGGAATATAAAGTCAGTGGCGATTTAGACGTGAGCATGACCGGACCAAGGCCAAAACTTAATGCAAATTTAAGTTCCGACTCATTGGATATCAGTCCTTTCCAGGGTGAAGCAAAGGAAGAAAAAGTAAAAAAAGAAAAACTATTTCCTTCCGATCCATTACCACTGGAAGGACTTAAAGCAACTGATGTTAATTTAACCTTCAAAACAAAAAAATTAATCACAAAAGACTTAACAATTGATGACGCGGCTATTTCTTTAAACTTAAATAACGGCAAATTAAAGCTGTCGAAGTCTGGTAAAGCAGCCGGTGGTTCATTATCAGTCAATGTTGACCTTGATGGCAGTAACGGAAAAACAGCAACACTTAGTAATAATATCAATATAAAGCAACTCAACTTAGGTCAAATCCCAGCCATTCAAGAGAAAAAGACTATTGTTGGCGGAATAACTGATATTGAAATAAATGTTAAAGGCGCTGGTTCAAGCGTTGCGGCTATTATGGCCGGTTTAAATGGCAATATATTAATAAAAACGGGGAAAGGCGAAATTTCAAGTTCTGCAATGAATGCTGCCAGTGCAGATGCGCTAATGAGCGCGCTATCTATGATAAATCCCGGTGCAGAAAAATCAGATGGAAGTTTACTGGAATGCGCTGTCGTTAACTTCAAAATTAAAGACGGTATCGCTACAGCTGAAAAAGGTATTGGTATAGCAACCAATCAATTAAATATCATTGGCGGCGGCAGTATTAATCTAAAAACAGAAGAACTCGATCTTGGTATTACACCTAAAGCTCGTTCTGGCATTGGAGTTAATCTTAGTCAACTAGCTGAACTGGTCCGTCTTGGCGGAACATTAGCGAACCCTACTCCGAAAACAGATACCAAAGCAGCTTTAACTGCTGGTTTAAGTGCTGGTGCTGCAGTAGCAACGGGAGGACTCTCCATTCTTGCGCAAGGCTTATTTGATAAATCACAAGGTGAAGATGTAAAACCGTGCGATATCGCTTTAGGTATCGCGCCAAAGGCAAAACCCAAAACAGCTAGCAAGTCGACTGAAGAAAAAAATGCTGTTGAAAAAACAACAGATACTGTTAAAGATGCTGTCGATGGTATTGGTGATAAATTAAAAAGTTTATTTTAAGGCGTCACTGTTACATCAATAGATAGCGCTTGTATTTTTTCTGCAAAATCTTGCAACCAGGACGCTGGAAGTTTTTTAATGAACTTCGCTTCTGGTTGCAATGATTCCCTTTCTACGCCATAAAGCAAGACACCTTTAATCGGGATGTCACGACTTATTGTTGCTTTTAATAACTGTAGATACGCATTCGTTTCAGTTTCATCAGGTTGCTTGTTTTTATAAGAAAACAAACATGTTTGAATTTTTGTCGGGCAAAGTTCTGCTGCTACTTTTAAACGCTTTAAGGCAGAAACATTAGAACCTTTAACTTGATTGATTGTGGCAATGCCAACTGGCGTAGCACTATCAATTTTAAACCACACTTCTCCGTTTATTTTCGACAGCTTCTGCAAACCTTTTTTAACGTGGTTTCGACCAACCATGCTGCCGTTTGTAATCAGCACACATTTAACTTTTCCAAGCAAACCGTATTCTTTCAAAACAAGCTCTATTAGATTAACAACCTGATCGAACTCATTAGAAGTTGTTGGTTCACCATTGCCTGAAATAGCAATGTCTTTGATAACACGGTTTTCGATTGGCACATCTTCCCTATCATAAAAATTTCCATGAATAACATCGGCCAAAAAGCCTCGTAATTCGTTTGATAATTTTTCGATATTTACCGATGGCGCGTTACCACGGATTAGATCAGGCACCTGACAATAAATACAACGCCAATTACAGGCATTATTAATATTGAGATTTACTCCTATGGAAAGC
>JBMZNW010000224.1:0-3313 GCA_049619915.1 Gammaproteobacteria bacterium | reverse complement strand
TTATTTATTATTTTTTTACATTTACTTGAATGTAGATGACTTCATATTAACGAAGTTCAAGCTTGATAGTTTAAAGGCTCTGTGCGGCTATGGCTATGTTATGTTCAAATTTAATGAAAATTTCTGAAATTTATTTAATTTAAGGTAGGAAAGGTAATTTCTTTTTAACTTTTCATTTATCAGGAAAAGCTTTTTATAATAAATAAATGGCTTAAACTACAAGGTATAAATCGACTATACATAAAATACATCAGCTTATAACAATAATTATAAGTAAATAGTCTTACTCAACATATTCACACATCTTGTAATTTCGTCGCTGGAGGACGTTTTGATGAAAATTATTCTTGCGCCTGATTCCTTTAAGGGAAATCTAACATCACTACAAGTTGCGACGGCATTGGAAAAAGGCGTGAAGCGTGTTTTACCTAAAGCAAATTGCATCAAAGTACCTATGGCTGATGGTGGTGAAGGTACGGTACAGTCATTAGTTGATGGAACGGGCGGTAAATTTTTTCGTAAAAAAGTCACAGGGCCTACTGGAAATAAAATTTCTGCTCGCTTTGGTATTTTGGCCGATGGTGAAACCGCAGTTATTGAAATGGCTGAAGCATCTGGCTTACATTTAGTGAGTGGTAAAACGCAAAACCCGCTAAAAACAACAAGCTATGGCACAGGTGAATTAATGCTGGAAGTAGCAAAGCGCGGCGTAAAGAAAATCATTATTGGTATTGGTGGTTCTGCAACCAATGATGGTGGTGTCGGCATGGCTCAGGCATTAGGTGTTCGTTTTTTAAATAAACGCGGTAAAGAAATCACTGAATATGGCGCAGGTGGCATGATCAATAAAATTGACAGTATTGATATGAAAAACCTGAATCCATTAATTAAAAAAGTAAAAGTGATTGTTGCTTGCGATGTGAATAATCCTTTGTGCGGAAAAAATGGTGCTGCAAATGTATTTGCCCCTCAAAAAGGTGCAACACCTGCAATGGTTAAAATGCTAGATGCTAATTTAAGACATTTAGCTTTAGTTATTAAAAGAGATTTAAAGAAAAGTGTTATGTCTGTTAAAGGGGCGGGCGCAGCGGGTGGTTTAGGTGCTGGTTTGCTTGCTTTTACGAAAGCAAGAATGAAAAGCGGCGTTGATATCGTCATTGAAGCGACAGAATTAGATAAACACTTAAAAGGGGCGGATTTAGTAATTACTGGTGAAGGCCGTGTTGATTTTCAAACTGCTTTTGGTAAAACACCTTCAGGTGTAGCAAAAGCAGCACGTAAACACCGTGTGCTAACGGTTGCTATTGGTGGAGGTATTACCGATGATGCAAATGGTGTTTTCGCATATGGTATTGATGGCCTAGAAAGCGCTTGCGCACGTGATATGACATTAGATGTTGCAATGAGTCATTCAAAAGCGCACCTTGCCAACGCGGCAGAACGTGTTGTGCGTTTAATTCTTATCGGCAAGAAAATGGCCCAAAAGTAGGCAATAGTAAAAATAAAATTATTAATAAAACTTAGTTATTAAAGCTCGCATTATAATACGGGCTGTTAAATTTAATTTAATTATGAAATTTTCAAAATTTGCTTCTCGCTTTAATAGTGATGCAGGGATTGTTCAGTTGATGGATGATCTTGGTGACGCTATGTCAGGTAAATCTGATATGCTTATGTTGGGTGGCGGTAACCCAGGTCATATTCCAGGAGTACAACAATACCTTCGCGACTCATTGCATCGACTCATTAATAATCCAGCCTCGTTTTCCCATACAGTGGGTAATTATGAGTCACCACAGGGTAATCAGGAATTCATCGATGCCATTGTCGAAATGATGAACGAACAGTATCAATGGGGGGTAACTTCTGACAATGTGGCTTTAACGGTTGGTAGCCAGTCTGCCTTTTTCTTTCTTTTTAATATGTTAGCTGGCGAAGATGAAGAGGGCGTTTTTAAACAAATTTTATTACCACTAACACCCGAATACATCGGTTATGCTGATGCAGGCTTGTCGGATAATATGTTTTATTCATACAGGCCGTTAATTGAGAAACTTGATGAACGGTTTTTTAAATATCACGTTGATTTTGAAAGCTTGCAGGTGCGTGATAATACTGCGGCAATATGTGTGTCCAGACCAACAAACCCAACAGGTAACGTGTTAGGCGATTATGAAGTATCAAAATTATTATCGTTGGCAGAAAAAAATAATATTCCGCTAATTATTGATAATGCTTATGGCGAGCCTTTTCCTAATATTATTTTCACCGAGACAAGTCCAGTTTGGAATGAAAATATTATTTATTGCATGAGTTTATCGAAAGCGGGCTTGCCCGGAACAAGAACCGGCATTGTTATTGCGGACAAACCAGTTGTTAAGTTAATACGCAACATGAATGCGATTGTTAATTTAGCTCCGCCAAACTTCGGCGCAATGATCGCGAAAGATTTAATTAGTAGTGGCGAAATACTACATTTATCTAAGTTGTTGATAAAACCGTATTATCAAACCAAGCTTGAACACGCGCTTAAAGTCTTGCGTAAAGAGTTTGATGGTATCGAATACTATATTCATAAACCGGAAGGCGCTTTTTTTCTTTGGCTTTGGTTTCCTACATTACCGATTACATCAAATGAGTTATATGAGCGCTTAAAAGAAAAGAACGTATTAGTTATTTCAAGTTCGTATTTCTTTCCTGGCTTGGAAGAAGACTGGGAGCATGCGCATCAGTGTCTACGCATTACGTATTCTATGGATGAAAAAGTTGTGGAAGAGGGGATTAAGATAATCGCCCAGGAACTGAAGAAATTGATGGTCTAGGTCTAGCCTCTACCATCAAGCCTTTCAAATAAATTAGCACCAAACGAAAACAGTTTTTCTGAAACCGCTTTTTTGCGTTCAAATTTCACTTCAAACACATCAGCTTCTATTGCCGCTTGCGTTAGGTAATCGTCACTGGTAATTAATTCGTCAACTAAATTTAGATCAATAGCACGTTTGCCATACCAATGTTCGCCAGTAGCAATTTTATCGATGTCGACTTGCTCTCTGTTATCTTTTACAAACTCTTTAAAAAGCTTATGCGTGTCTTCTAGCTCTTCTTTAAATTTTTCTCTATCTTTATCAGTATTTTCACCAAATAAAGTTAATGTTCGTTTGTAATCTCCTGCTGTAATTTGTTCAAAATCAATATCCATTTTCTTTAATAAACGATGGAAGTTAGGTATTTGAGCAAGCACACCGATAGAACCAATAATGGCGAAAGGTGCTGCAATTATTTTTTCTGCAACACAAGCCATCATATAGCCGCC
>JBMZNW010000223.1:0-3382 GCA_049619915.1 Gammaproteobacteria bacterium | reverse complement strand
AGTCAAGCAAGAAAGGCTTACTTCATATCGGCAGCGCCATTTTCAGATAATACTTTACAAGGTGAAACTTATTTTTTCCGAACGAATGGCAATAAAATAAGAATTGGTATGCGTTTATATGTTTGGTTACCGAATACCGGTTTTACTGGCGAGGGCGTAAATATTCCAGCTGAAGCGATTGTTTGGTATGCCGGTAAACCTTGGGCATATATACAAATAGACGAAGAACATTTTAGTCGTAGAAGTTTATTAAATCCTGTTCAAACATCAGATAGTTGGTTAGTAACAGAAAACTTTAACGTTGGTGATCGAATCGTTGTTAGCGGTGCGCAAACGCTACTCTCAGAAGAGTTTAAGTATGCTATTCCTGATGAAGATGATGACTAACTAAGGGTTCTTTACGAATGCTATCTCTTCTTCATACTTCGTTAATAATGTGCTCGGCTCGTTATTTATTATTTATAAACTCCTTGTCTGTGCGCATTATTACCTCGTCTTATGTACAGGATGTACGGTATGCCGATTTTGCAAGAGGAAAAATCGGCGAGAAAAAAATCTCAATTCGTAAAAAACTCTTAGAGCACTTTTTAGGGTATCAATAATGCTCGCGGCTTTAGTTCGTTTTGCTATCAATTTTCGCGGCGTAGTGATTGCGATAGCGACACTGTTAATGATTTACAGTGTTTATCGTTTATCGCGTGCGGGCTTGGATATTTTTCCGGAATTTTCTCCTAACTTAATTGTTGTGCAAACAGAAGCACCTGGATATTCAACTGAGCAGGTTGAAATACTGGTGACCAGGCCAATTGAGTCATCGCTTTCAGGTTTAATTGGTATTGACCATGTGCGTTCTGAATCAATTCAGGGATTATCTATCGTTAATATCTATTTTGATGAAGACACGGATATTTATCGTAATCGCCAACTAGTTTCCGAAAGGCTTTCAGGTTTAACAAACGTATTGCCAGAAGGTGTTGGGCCAGCAGCACCTGTGCCGATGGCTTCATCATCTGCAACGATATTGACTATGGGTGTCACTTCGCCAAGCAAAGACTTAATGGAATTACGCAGTATTGTTGACTGGAATTTGGTTCCGACAATTTTAAGCGTACCCGGTGTAGCTGACGTTAATGTGTTCGGTGGCGAAGTAAAACAATTACAAATACAAATTGATGCGAATAAATTAAATAAATATGGTCTTGGTGTTAATGATGTTGTTGAAGCAGCTAAACAGGCAACCGGAATTTTTGGCGCAGGTTTTATTGAAAATGCGAACCAAAGATTAACTTTAAGTATTACTGGCTTACCGCAGAATAAACTCGATATTTCAGAAGTTGTAGTTAAACATGTTAATGGTGCCAATATTACATTAGGTGATGTGGCCAATATTGATTATGGCGCTGAGCCTGCTTTTGGCAAAGGCGCTATTATGGGTAAAGAAGGCGTTGTGTTGATGGTAATAGGTCAATACGGTGCTAATACTCTAAACGTATCAAATGATGTCGAAGCAGCAATTGATGGCCTTGATAAAATATTTTCTGAAAATGATATTGATTTTCATCCCACCTTATTTCGTCCTGCTAATTATATAGAGCGTTCTGTTAAAAGTATTACCGGACATTTATTCATAGGTGGTCTTTTTGTTGTTGCTGTATTAGCTGTATTTCTATTCAACTTTAGAACGGCGTTTATTTCTGTGATGGCCATCCCTCTATCTTTACTAACAGCTATTTTAGTTTTATTGGAAATGGGTGTTAATTTAAATGTCATGGTAATTGGTGGTTTGGCTATCGCATTAGGTGAAGTGGTTGATGATGCCATCATAGATACTGAGAATATTTTCAGGCGATTACGACAGAATAAATTTTGGGAAAATCCTTTGCCGATGAAGGATGTCGTATATAACGCTTCTATGGAAGTACGTGGCTCGGTTGTTTATGCCAGTTTTATTGTCGCATTGGTTTTTGTGCCGCTATTGCATCTGAGCGGTATTACCGGACGTTTGTTCGAGCCATTAGGCATGGCTTATATATTATCGATCATGATGTCGTTGTTAGTCGCTTTAACAGTAACGCCGGCGCTTTGTTATCTTTTGTTGGCTAAAGATAAGCTAAAAAATATTGAGCCACCGATCATTAATTTAATACAACCACTTTATGCTCGAACATTAAAGTTAATATCTCGAGCACCTTATCTGCTTATGGTTGTTACTATCTTGTTCTGTCTAATCGGGATTTCAATATTACCGGGTGTTGGAGGGCAATTTATTCCTAATCTTAGAGAGGGGCACTATATTGTGCATACCTCCAGTATCTCCGGTACTTCTTTAAAAGAATCAATTCGTGTCGGTAATCAATTAACAAAACTGTTTCTCGATATACCAGGCGTTATCTCTGTGTCGCAGTGGGCGGGCAGGGCAGAACGAGGTGCGGATACGTTTGGCAGTCATTATAGCGAGTTTGAAGTAGACCTCGCCCATGATTTGAGTGGGACAGAACAACAGCGTGTGCTCGATGAGATTCGTCGGATACTTGATGAATTTCCTGGTTTAAGACACGAAGCACATAATTTTTTATCTGAAAGAATCTATGAAACGATTTCCGGTTATACCACGCCGGTTGTGGTAAATATTTATGGTAATGATCTTGATGCTTTAGATAGAAAAGCAACGGAAGTTGCGCAAGTAATGAAAACAATTGACGGTGCGACCAGCGTTCAACTGCAATCTTCGACGCAGACGCCACTATTACAAATCGAATTGAAATTGGATAAGTTAAAAGCGCATGGATTAACACCAGTAGAAGTCACCAATATTATTAAAACAGCTTTTGAAGGTTTGCCGGTGGCTAAATTTCAGGAAGATAATCGAATTTTTGATGTGGTGGTCAGTTTACCGAAAGATAAGCGGCAAATTTCAACTGATGTCAGTCAACTTCCTATTAAAACAGCGAACGGAGCTCTCTTGCCTTTAGAAGAATTCGCCAATATTCATCATCAAACAGGACGCTATAATATTCTTCACCAAAATGGACAGCGTCTGCAAAGTATCACCAGTCATGTGAGCGGACGAGATATTGTCAGTTTTATGGAAGAACTCGAGCAAACCGTTTTGGAAAAAGTAAAATTTAGTGCCGAGCTTTATCCTGAGTTTACTGGCGCTGCGATAGAACAAGCAAAGGCAAAAGAAGAATTAATTATCTTATCTCTGTTAGTTATGGCTGTTGTTATGATGCTTGTTTATGTTGCCATTGGCAGTTTTCGTAATGTTATTTTAATGTTAATTAACTTACCTTTCGCATTAGTCGGCGGTGTGATTGCAGTATTAATCACAGGAGGTGGTTTATCCGTCGGTTCTTTAGTCGGTTTTGTCACACTTTTTGGT
>JBMZNW010000222.1:0-3384 GCA_049619915.1 Gammaproteobacteria bacterium | reverse complement strand
CTCCGAAGAGGCCTTTTTATACAGCAAAAAGTTTTGCTGATTTCTTCTAGAAATACAACTCTTAGAAGAAGTAGGTTGCACCTAAGTTGAACATGTCAAGCTCATCTGCATTACCGAAAGATGCGTTACACGTAGCTGCTGTTGCAGCTATACCACAATCAACATCTAGATCAAGCTGTTCCCAAGTACCATAGATTTGGAACGCAGCACCAAAGTATTGTGTAACACCAAAGCTTATACGTTCTACTTCTGAACCAGTTACACCAGCTGCAGCTCGTGTCGCATCGTACTGATCATTATAACTACCATAAGCAAAGTGGAATGATGTTGGTCCTAAGCTATTAAAGTCACGCTTAATACCGCCTTTGAAGTACCAAGCATCAGTATCATCACTAACGTTAGCAGCCGGCGTACCTGATAAATCAGCTTCTTCATGCTGGTAAGAAATAGCACCAAACAGACCTGTGCCAGGATCCATTACACCCAATTGAACTTGAAATATTTCAGTTTCATCAAAGCCAGAAGGTAAAGCTTGCAAATTGAATGCATCACCACCTGTACCTGAAAGTCCTGTTGTTGCAGCATTTGAGATAAGACCGGTAGGTAGAGTAGGCCCTTGGTTCATAGCATAACCTAAAGCTAAACTAGTATTCAAACCGCCTAAAGTACCTTTATATTTAGCCGCAACATCGTAAATATCATCATTAGCATAACCAACAGCAACGGTAACAGGACCAAATGCTGGCAAGTCATAGCGAATACCATTGCGGTAAACACCGTTACAATCAAAACCAATTTGTAGCCCAGGAGTAGTGAAACAGTTTAACCAATTACCCCAACCTGTACCGCCACCATTGTTAATAGTGAAGCTGTTACCACGGAACACAGGAGATATGTTAGCCCACAAAGTTACTGAAGGATCTTCAAGTACACCAATGTTATCTGTTGGCATAGATTGTGTGCCTATGGTTAACTTACCAAAACTACCACTAACCCAAATGTTACTAGCAAGCACAGTGACTGAGCTTAAGAAGTTATTATCATCACCAAAAAATGATTGGTTAGATACAGCAAGAGGGGTAGAACCACCAAAAAGACCAGGATTAAAACCTGAGCTTGGCTCTATACTTATTTCAAAACCAGCAGATAAACCGCTGTTTGGTAACTCATGTGAACCAGTGAAAGAAATACGACTGTTAAGAGTGGTACCGTTGTCAGCAGACTGAACAATGTCACTGCTAGCACCATCATCATAATACATTGCACCTTCGTTGACCCAGCCTGAAATATTCACATCGGCTTTTGCTGCTTGAGAAAGAGGAAGCATTGCAGTTGCAGCAACTAAGCAAGCCCCTTTAATTGTTTTATTCACGTTGTATTCCTCCTTTAAGAAATTACAATTGATTTAAATTTACATCTCTAGAGATAAAAATTTGACCTCCCCAGTCTCGTTTTCGCCATAGAGTTTGGTTTCAACAAGCCTTTTGAAGCTCAGTCTTTCTACAGCCCAAAAAGCTATTTATCAAAGACAGGCACAAAAATACTACAGATATCTGTGTGTTGCAATTATTTTTTGTTTTTTTAACAACAAACTATCAATTAGCGAAAATCTGTTGTTTCTATACAACTTAAAATAAAAAAACTAATGAAATCAATAGACGAGGGGAAATTCTTAAAATGTTTCTAGTTTTTAATAATTAGTTTTAGAATCTTAACCGTTGTTTTTCTGCAACCATAAAAATAGTTCTTTATTTTTCAATAGGTTAAAGAGATATTGAGTTTAGCCGCCACCGCGTTGATAGGCACGGTCAAAAGCTTCATAAAACTGTTTAAGTTCTTGATCTGAGATATTTGAGAAGAAAAATTCGACGTATAAAACAGGCAATACTAAAGACGCTATTTTTCGTTCGTGCTCAACTCCAGGCTTGATGAGAATCTTTCCATTAGCATAAAACATGGAAATTTCGTTATTAGAAATTTCAAAATTAATGTCTTTTAGAGCGAAGGGTAATAAGCGATAAAATTCTTTCAGGGAAATAGTCATCTCCCTTTTATGTTGTTCATCCATCAGAGTGTAACTTTAAACGTGTTAACCACCAGCAACGGGTGGCCATACAGCGAGCGTATCGCCATCATTGAAATTAGCCGTATTCCTTTCATCAGTATCAAGATAAACACCATTCAATAACACCAAATGAGCAGATTCTTTTGGCACTTTATATTTATCCAAAATTGAAAACGCAGTTTCTGTAGATGTGATATCAAGACTGGTAGCATGCTTTTCGGCATCCTCTGGTAAATACTGACTTAGTCCAGCATAAAGCTTTAAAGTAATCTTCATTAATTATCTACATTACGTTAGCGTTATGCCCGATAGCCTGCGTATTTGCCAAATAAGCTTCCATAATGCGTGTCGGATCTTTTAACAAATGATCTTTCCATTTGCCCAATTTTAATTTGGTTTGGATTAAGCCTCTTAAAACGCCAACATGTTGCGTCAAACCAAGCGATTGCGCACCGACCAGTACATCATCTTCAAACGAAAGGCTTAAATAACGGTAACGATCATTGTCACATAACTGTATCGATTCACCGCCATCAATACCCATCCATAAACCATAAGAACTGGAGATCAGACCCATCGTATCCAACACATTCATGTTCACACAACCTTGATGAACCGTATCTTTCCCGGCCATATTCATCGCAGCAATACGTCCATGATCGGCGGCAGTCGGTTGAATAGCCTGGACACTATATTCACCAGTAGAAAAATCCTTACCTTGGCATACATCTCCCGCTGCATAAATATCGGAAACATTCGACTGTAACCGGTCATTTACCAATATGCCCATGTCTGTTTTCAAACCACTACCTTCTAAAAACTGAATATTTGCGGCAACGCCGGTTGCAGAAATAACCAAATCAGCATCAAGCATGTCACCATTATCAAGTTTCACCTTGAGAGAATCACCACTGCCCTTCTCAATTGCTTCAACTTTGGTCGAGGTATGAACATTAACACCTTTATCCTGACACCAGCTTTTAATCATGTTACCGGCATTTTGGTCCATCATTCGTGGAACCATCCTGTCGCCCATCTCAATGACGGTAAGATTAACTTTACGCAAAGCAAGCGCTTCTAAAATAATACAACCAATAAAACCCGCACCCATTAAGACAACATTTGAACCCGGCTTGGCTCTGGAAACGATGTTTCTACCGTCCTCCAGCGTCCAACACGAATGAATTCCGGGTAAATCCATACCTTCAATCGGCGGCGTAATCGGATGAGAACCTGTGGCAATTAATAACTTATCGTATTCAACCGTATCATTGTTATCAAGTTTCAAAGACTTTGTTTTAGAGTCGATATGGCTAACC
>JBMZNW010000221.1:0-3385 GCA_049619915.1 Gammaproteobacteria bacterium | reverse complement strand
CATTCGTCTTCTAATTCTTTAATTAAGTCAACGAGTTCAAGAACTGGCATTTGACCTAACGCTTCTTTGATTTCTTCTTTTGAAACTGCCATTTTTAATTTCTCCAAAAATAAATACTAAACTGTAATTTGAGATCGTTTTAAGCTGCTTGTTGTTTATCACGTTGTGCAGCAAGAACACGAGCCAACTTAGCTGGCGGTTCTGCAACAGTGCGGACAAATTTACCAAGCGGAGCGGATAACAATCCAAGTAACATAGCGCGTGCTTCGTCTTGAGACGGCATACTAGCGAGTCTGCTAAGTTCAGATGGTTCTAATAATTCACCATCTAAAGCAATAAGCTTGACCACCAGTTTGTCATTTTCCTTCGCAAAATCACGAACAACACGAGCAGCACTTCCAGGTTCATCACTTGAAAATGCCAACACTAATGGCCCGACCATAGATTCACGCATACATTCGAAAGAAGTATTTTCGAATGCTCTACGCGCCAAGGTGTTACGTACCACTTTCAGATACACACCCGCTTCACGCGCAGAGTTACGCAGTTCAGTCATTTCAGCCACCGTTAAACCGATATACTCGGCCGCGATTGCAGAAGGAGCCTCTGCCGCAACACCAGCAATCTCTTCAACGATTGCTTTCTTTGCTTCTAGATTAAGACTCACTCTTACTCTCCTGTTAAGTTAAATATGATTTAACATCATACTTTTACTAAATAGCCTGCCTAAAACTTCTAGAACAGACCGGTCTACGGTGACCTCACAGGTTACCCTGTATATTGATTACACCGTCTGCGTAGGAATATTAAGAACTTCTATGAAGCTCACCTACGGTCTTTGACGTCTGACTAATGTTTAAAAAACATAGCCAGTCACAAAGTCTTTAAAGCGTTATTATTTAAATAACGCTGATGTTCTGTTTTCTACTTAAACAGACAGGCTGGCTTGATCAACTAATACGCCAGGTCCCATTGTTGTAGAAATACTAATTTTTCTCAGGTAAACACCTTTTGCTGCACTTGGTTTTGCTTTCTTTAAATCACTTAATAGTGAATCAAGGTTTTCAACCAATGAGTCAACATCAAAAGAAACTTTACCGATAACACAATGAATAATGCCGTTTTTGTCAGTTCTATAACGTACCTGACCGCCTTTTGCGTTTTCAACAGCTTGTTTCACATCATTACTTACTGTGCCTACTTTCGGGTTTGGCATTAATCCGCGTGGCCCGAGGATTTGGCCTAGCTTACCAACAACAGGCATAGCGTCAGGTGTCGCAATAACAACACCATAATCGATATCACCTTTTTTCATTGATTCAGCAAGATCTTCAAAACCAACAGCATCTGCGCCCGCAGCTTCAGCAATTTTTGCATTCTCGCCTTGTGCGAATACGGCAACTCTTACAGTTTTACCGGTACCTTTTGGTAATACAGTTGAACCACGAACCTGTTGATCAGATTTACGTGCATCAACACCAAGATTTACAGCAACTTCAACAGACTCATCAAACTTTACAGATGAAACTTCTTTTAAAAGTGCCAATGCTTCTTTAACCAGATAGGCTTTACCTGGTTCTACTTTTTCCTGGAATACTTTTGTACGCTTAGATAATTTAGCCATGACTACACTACCCCTTCCGTATCAATACCCATACTACGGGCAGTACCAGCAATCGTTCTAACAGCAGCATCTAAGTCAGCAGCAGTTAGATCAGGCTCTTTTGTCTTGGCAATTTCTTCCAATTGCGCACGACTTACTTTACCTACTTTATTACTGTTGGGTGTGCCACTACCGCTTTTCACTCCTGCTGCTTTCTTTAAAAGAATAGACGCAGGCGTTGTTTTACTAACAAAGGTAAAACTTTTATCGTTATAAACGGTAATAATGACTGGAACAGGTAGACCTTGTTCCAAACCTTGAGTTTGTGCATTAAATGCTTTACAAAACTCCATGATGTTCACACCGTGCTGACCTAATGCAGGACCAACAGGTGGACTAGGATTTGCCTGACCAGCAGGCACCTGTAGTTTGATGTAACTTTCAATTTTCTTGGCCACAGCCTTTCTCCTTGGGTTCAAACGCCTTGCGGCTCCCCATTTTTACGGGCACATCCGAAAATGCATTTTTTCTGCGATAGCAGCGTCAGTTCCGTACTCAAATCCTCATGTATATTTATACACTGCGGTTTTGCGTGCGGTACTTCCTTGCTCTCACAAAAAAACTACTATTTTCGCAAGCACCCTGCTCACAAAAAAACAATACTTCTCTAAATCTATTCTTTTTCTACTTGCCCGAACTCAAGTTCAACTGGTGTAGAACGTCCAAAAATCAAAACCGATACACGTAAACGGCTTTTTTCGTAATTCACTTCTTCAACGACGCCATTAAAGTCTGTAAATGGGCCATCTTTAACACGAACCACTTCACCGGGTTCAAACAGAATTTTCGGTTTCGGTTTATCTACGCCTTCTTCTACACGTTGTAGAATCGCATCTGCTTCTTTATCAGTAATAGGCGCAGGCTTATCACTGGTACCACCGATAAAACCTAGAACTTTTGGCGCTTCTTTCACCAAATGCCAGGTATCATCATTCATTTCCATTTTTACCAGCACATAACCTGGGAAAAATTTACGTTCACTTTTACGCTTTTTGCCATCACGCATTTCGACAACTTCTTCTGTCGGAACCAGAATTTCGCCAAACATATCATTAAGGCCAAAACGATCTATTCGCTCTGTTAATGAACGCATCACTTGGTTTTCAAAACCCGAATAAGCGTGAACAACATACCACTGTTTCGCCATACTAAGCCCCATGCCCCATTAATGAGCCTATAGACCAACCCAGAAACATATCAAGCAACCATAAAATAATGGCAACAACTATTACCATTCCAATAACCAACAAGGTTGTGTTAATGGTTTCTTTTCTGGTCGGCCAGACGACTTTTCGCACTTCAATCTGAGCATCTACAAAATAACCCCAGACTTCTCGCCCTTTATCAGTTTGATACGCAATGGCGATACTGACACCAACCGCTGCCAATAAACCGATAACGCGATACAACAAATCAAATTGATCGACATAAAAATAAAAACCGACCAAAGCAGCTATTAAAATTAATAGCGCCAAGCCTAATTTGAATGTATCCAGTTTGCCGCTGGTTGTTTCTACAGTTGAATTCATGTTTTCTACTTGGTCTTAAACTAAAGCCAGATTTCTCTAAATGGCAGGCCAGGAGGGACTCGAACCCCCAACCTACGGTTTTGGAGACCGTCGCTCTACCAGTTGAGCTACTAGCCTAAATTTTCTCCTATAAATAGAGACAAAAATGCCGAGCTTTAAACTCGGCAAAATTGTAAAATTGTTAAATTACTTA
>JBMZNW010000220.1:0-3389 GCA_049619915.1 Gammaproteobacteria bacterium | reverse complement strand
TTCAAGTGAAATTGCAGCAAAAATTAAATCTATTCCATTTAAATCAGGTGACTCATTTAAGAAAGGTGATTTATTAGTCAACTTTGATTGTTCTTTTTATCGTGCAGATATGGCATCGGCAGATGCGGCTTATAAGTCCAAGCAAAAAATTTATGAAAATAATAAACAGCTACTTGCTTTAAATGCAATGAGTGAAATTGATGTTGATATTTCCAAGTCTGAAGTAGAAATCGCAAGAGCAGAACGGACAATGCGAACGATACGTGTTAATCAATGTAAAATAAAAGCACCGTATAGCGGAAGAGTGATTGAAGTTGCTATAAATGAACATGAAACAGTTCCTTCGGACAAAGAAATTCTTTCTATACTTAATGATCAGGATCTTGAAATTGAATTAATTGTTCCTTCAAACTGGCTAAATTGGTTAACTGTCGGTGAGTCATTTTCTTTTCAAATTGACGAGACGGGTAAAACGTTTGATGCCAAAGTTAGTAAAACCGGAGCTGTTGTCGATCCAGTCAGTCAAACGATTAAGTTAATAGGAAAATTTAATGACAAACAGTTGGATGGCGTTCTTTCTGGTATGAGTGGTACGGCGCAGTTCAAACAAAATAATTAATTATGTCTGCTGATAATCAAAACTCACAAAGTGTAAATATTTCTGCTCCAAACAAGAAGACAGAAACACAAACACCGGATATGAATATTGTTTCCAGGTTATTGCAGCTAGAGTCAATGGCGCGCGCAGCGACTTCTGCTGAAGCGTTGCAATTTATGATTGTTAATGAAACGCGTAGATTAGTCCCATATAGACAAGCTTATCTATTTTTATCAGCGCATCCGATAAAACGTGATTGTAAGCTTGTTACTGCATCAAGTATTGCTGTCATAGAAAAGCATGCGCCTGTTTCGCATTGGCTCGAGAAAGCATTAGAGAATATATTTACTAACGAAACAATATCAACACAAAGACTGTTGGATGTAGCCAGTTGTCCTGAAGAATTAAAAGAAGGTTGGAATGAGTTTTCTTTACCGTTTGTTGTTTGGACTCCATTAAAATTACCTGATGGTTCATTCATAGGTGGTCTTTGGATGAGCAGAGAAACACCATGGAAAGAAAATGAGTTGCCGCTATTAAAGCGTTTAGGCGAAACATATGGTCATGCTCACGTAGCAATCACCAGTAAAAGAACACTCTATCATCGTCCAACTTCGGTAACAGTCGCTGCTTGGGTGATTGTTGTTTTTTTAATCATGGTTTTTGTTAAACCGGTTAAGTTGTCGGCATTGGCTCCTGTTGAAATAACAGCTAAAGAACCGATGGTTGTTAGCTCACCTATGGATGGTGTCATAGCGGATATACACTTTTCTCCAAATACCCGAGTAATGAAAGGTGAAACATTATTTGTTTTCGAAGATACAAACCTGAGAAATGAACATAATGTAACTGAAAAGACATTAGCGGTTGCTGAAGCTGAATACCGAAAAGCAGCACAAGGTTCTTTCAAAGATGTAAAAAGCAAAGCACAAGTTGCTTTGCTTAAGGCGCAAACAGAGCTTCATAAAAGCAAGCTGGAGTTTGCTCGTGAGATGCTCGATAAAGTTAATGTTAAAGCTGATAAAGATGGCCTATTAATTTATTCCGAGAAATCAGACTGGATAGGTAAACCGATTCAGGTTGGACAACGCATTATGGAAATTGCCGACCCAGAGAAAATTCAATTAAGAATTAATCTGGCAATTGATGATGCGATTGTTATTAAAGAAGATGCAGAAGTTGATGTCTTTCTTGATGCTGATCCGCTCAACCCAATAGAAGCAACAGTTGTCAGTAGCAGTTATATTGCTGAAAAATATAATCAGGAAACCTTGTCATATAGAGTGACGGCGAAATTCAATGACATGGATCACGAACACTTAAGGATTGGCTTACAAGGTACAGCAAAAGTGTATGGTGAAAGAGTCTCTTTGTTTTTCTATTTATTTAGAAGACCCATTTCTTATGTGCGACAATTTTTAGGTATATGATTGACGCAGCCCAAGATGATATTGACCTGCCTGTTTTAAGAAACGATCTGCAACTTATTGAAGGACCTGTTGCATTAGACGGTTCACCCAGTTGGATTATTGTTGATCCTATTCGTAATAAATATTTTTCAATTGGTTGGTTAGCCTTTCAGTTATTGTCGCGCTGGACAGTTGGTAAAGCGAGTTTACTTATCGATAAATTAAAACGCGAATCAGCGTTGGAAGTTAATCAAAATGATATTGAAAGTATGCTCTCATTTTTATATGCGAATAGTCTGACGCTGAACCCTGTATCAGGTTCGAGTCATGATTATTATGAGCAATACATTGCCAGCAAGCCCAATTTTCTAATCTGGTTAGTACATAATTATTTATTTATAAAAATCCCTTTAGTTAAACCGACTGAGTTTTTGAGAAGAACACTTATTTATGTGCAACCTTTTTTTTCACAGACGGCATTATGTTTAATATTATTAACAGGTTTTTTTGGTCTTTATCTCGTAGGTCGCGAATGGGAAAGTTTTAAATCTACTTTTTTATATTTCTTTAATTTACAAGGTCTGTTTTTTTATTTTCTCTCTCTGATTTTTATAAAAATATTACATGAATTAGCGCATGCATACACAGCGGTAAGGTATGGTTGTAAAGTGCCGACAATGGGCGTTGCGTTTCTAGTTATGTTTCCGATTTTGTATACCGATACTTCTGATACATGGCGAGTTAAATCTGCTAGAGAAAGGATTTATGTTGGTGCAGCCGGCATGACTATCGAGTTTTATATAGCGTGTATCGCAACATTCTGTTGGGGCTTTTTGCCTGACGGTATATTTAAAAGTGCCGCTTTTATTTTAGCAACAACCAGCTGGGTGCTGTCATTAGCAATTAATCTAAATTGTTTAATGCGCTTTGATGGTTATTACATCTTATCGGACTTACTCGGAATACAAAATTTACAAAAAAGATCATTTGAAATAGGAAAGTGGCGTTTAACGGAATTGCTTTTTGGCTTAGGTTTAAGTCCACCAGAAGCATTGCCGCAATCAATGATAAGAAAGCTTTATATTTATGCTTTCGCTGTTGCGATTTACCGTTTTTTTCTTTTTATAGGTATCGCGTTATTAGTCTATTACATGTTTTTTAAATTATTGGGAATCATATTGTTTCTGATAGAGATAATATGGTTTATTGTCTTACCTGTTGTAAAACTTATGCTGAGTTGGTGGGAAATGAGAAGTAAAATTATCAAAAGTCGACGCTTTTACATAACAGCAACACTTTTTCTTATATTGATGATTGCATTCATCTATCCATGGAGCACTTCAATTAAAGTGCCTGCCGTTTATCAAAGTCAGGAAAAAACA
>JBMZNW010000219.1:0-3390 GCA_049619915.1 Gammaproteobacteria bacterium | reverse complement strand
TATAGGTTCTAATTCTTTCTGAGCGATCGCCGCTACCAACTAACAGTTTTCTGTGCTTTGCTTCTTCTAAAACCTGTTGGCCGTCTTTACCTTTACCCAGGTTGTAATCACAAAAAACGATATCGAAAGCGTTATTTTCCATAAACTCAATCGCTTCTTCACCATTTTGTGCCAATTCCATCAATTCAGGCGTAAGTGGTGCAATCATTGATTTAAGCAAGGCGCGCATTTCCTGAAAATCATCAATAATCAGGACTTTTTTACCTTTTAAACTCCAGAGAGCCATAATATTTCCTTACATGAGTTAGTTAAAATATATGCGTATATGCTGTTTATCGGCGCTTTTAACTATTTTCTTTAGGAAAAATTGTAATTTATTACGAATTAAATCAAGCAATAACAAATGCTTAAAAGAGCGAGTTTAATTTAGCAGTAATTATTTCAGTCTTATTTTGTAAATGACATTACGTAAGGCATCGACGCTGTGCGCTGCCGCAAACTGATCGATATAAGGTTTTGCCGCCATCATGGTTTCATCATCTTCTACAGTAATGCCTTCACGACCGAGCATTGGGTTTAACCAGAGGATTTGTTTGCACTTGTTTTTGATCTTTTTTAACTGCTTAACCAAACAGTCTGGCGCATCCGTATCAAAACCATCACTGATAATGATAACTACACTGTCTTTACGTAATGCTGCTTGCGCATGTTGCTTGTTGAAAAACTCTAGTGATTCAGCGATACAAGTGCCGCCCAACCAAAGGTGATTATTTGATTCCAATTTTTCTCGCATTTGCGTAATCGATTTTTCTCGATAAATATCAGTCACACAAAACAAGTTCGTATGAAAGACAAACGCCTCACTATCAGGACAAGCTCGAATTAAACCGCGCGCAAAACGAAACAGCAGCGGGTTGTTCCAGTTCATCGAATGAGATACATCATGCAGTAAAACCAAATGTGGCTGTTTTTTATATTGCACACTGAATATAGGTTTAAGCGGTACACCGCCACTGGTCATGCTGCGCCTAAGTGTATGACGTAGTTCCATCCTGTTTCCGCTGGACTGGGTTTTTCGATGCACACGCGTGCGCGCTTTAAGTTGTATGGCTAACTTTTCAGCAAGCGCTTCGGCTTCGCGCATAGCATGATGGTTATTGAGAAAACGAAAGTCGGCTTTGGAAATTGTTTTTTGTTTGCCGCCGCCTTTGCCTGCAGACTCGGATAAGGTTTCAAAAAACGATGTTGTACCCGCCATACCACTTAACAAACCGCCGCCTTTATTTATAACGGGCGTATTTATTTTTTTGGTATTAGTTGTTTCTTCGACTTCTTGTTGATACCAATAAGTATCGAATAAATGATCGAAGTGCTGCCATTCTTCTTTATTACGACAACAGAGTGAACGTAAACAATGTTTGCTTAGTGTTTTATCAAGCTGCTTCGATTCGCTAATGATTTGCATACTATCAGCGAGTTCTTTAATACCGATAGTGTGTCCATTATCACGCAGGTGCTGAACAAAATTGCTAATGCGTTTACTGAATTGAGTGTTGTTCATGCCGTTGTTGGCATTAAGTTGTCCAACATCTTTGCATCAATTAACTCAAGATCTTCCTGTGTTTTTAATAAACAACTGAATGTCTTTGTCATTAACTTTCTGGATTCATATAAATCTTTCACACCCATACCGATTAATGCCGATGCCCAATCCAATGTTTCAGCAACGCCGGGACACTTTTGTAAATCTTGTTGGCGTAAGGCCTGAATAAAATTGACGATTTGATGATTCAGTTTTTCATTTAATTGTGGAATAGATTGCTCAAGGATTAAGGATTCGCGCTGGCTATCGGGATAATCGAGGTAGTGATATAAACAACGACGGCGGAGCGCATCACTTAACTCGCGCGTTCCATTCGAAGTTAATATGACACGGGGTATCGTTTCAGCCTTAACCGTTCCAAGTTCAGGAATACTAATCTGATATTCTGACAGCAATTCTAGTAAATAAGCTTCAAACGCTTCATCAGCACGATCGATTTCATCGATTAATAAAATCGCAGGTGTTTTTTGCTTGATGGCTTTTAACAAAGGACGTTCGAGTAAAAAGTCTTGAGTAAAAATATGCTCTACAGCCAGCTCGGTATTTTGTTTATTTTGTAAATTAATCCATAGTAGTTGTTTCGAGTAATTCCATTCATAAACAGAAGACTGCACGTCGAGACCTTCATAGCATTGCAAACGAATCAGTTCGCATTGATAAATCTTAGCCAGCGTATTAGCAATCGTTGTTTTACCAACACCGGCTTCGCCTTCTAGTAGGAGAGGGCGTTGTAGTTTTTCCATCAGCTCTAGCGTTGTCGTGAGTGATGCATCGGCAACATAACCATGTGTTTGTAGTTTTGATGTTAGGTCATTCATTTCTAATTATTTAAACACGTTATTAATTAAATACATTACAGCTTATTCATAAATTTTGATCAAAATTCATTGACAGTAGTTTATCATTAAATGATAATTATTATCATTCTCATTTGTTAAAAAATAAGATTAATTAATAAATTCCATAGTATAAACATCAATGCTAAGAAAAATTATAGCTTTAAATAAGACTTATTATGTGAATTGGACATCGAATGATGTCTGTAAATTAATTGAATCAAACGAGATAAAACCGAATGTGCTTATTCAAGCAAACAAAATAAATACAAATAAATTAATAAAAGAACTCTTTTTGTTGGCCTGTGGCGCTGCTTTAAGCTCTATGGAAAAAGACAACAAAGAGTCTGTTTTATTACGTTCCTATGCCAAATCGATCAGACAAATCAGTAAAGATTATGAACATCTATTCAGGAGAAATAGCGTGAATGAAAGTAAAGAGCAAGCTACTCACGAAGAAGTAACCCTACTTAAAGAAGAAGAGCCGACATCACTCGATCGCTTACAAGCGAGAATCTTCTATTTAATAACGCAATATAGCCAGCATCCTTGTACGCATCTGGCTGCGAATATTGTGAAAGAATTAAACAATGTCTGTCAGCACCCGCACATCGAATTATTGCCAGCGCAGCAATATATTTACAGCCAATCGATAAACTACTGGCGTTCAAGATTAGTAAACTGCTCAGAACCAGCGAATAGGGCGGAATTACATTAATACGGGTTAAAACAGCATAATAAAAGCACTCTTATGAAATAACCTTTTTACCGGAAAGGTTAGTATTTTGTATTTTTAGGCGTATTATCGGTCGTCTAGAATATAATTATAAAATCTAGAGGAGTGTGTCATATGGCTGCGAATCCAAAAGTGGAAACCGCATTCGGCGGTTGTCCTCATGATTGTCCGGATACCTGCTCAATGGTATTCGATATCGAAGACGGTAAAGTCAT
>JBMZNW010000218.1:0-3395 GCA_049619915.1 Gammaproteobacteria bacterium | reverse complement strand
AATTTTAACGTCCTGATCCGGCGTCACCAGTATATTTGAAGGTTTTATATCTCTGTGTACTACCCCTTGACGATGCGCATAATCTAATGCTTTTGCGCATTTAAAAATTATCTCAACAACCGTATTAATCGGTAATAAATTATCTGAACGGCAATACTGCTTTAATGTATTTCCACCCTCGATGTATTCCATCACGATATAACAGTTATCTTCATCGACACCTGCATCAAAAATATTAATCACATTAGGATGCGTTAAAAGTCCCGCTGTGTGCGCCTCATTAAAAAACATCTTGCGATAGCGCTCGCCTGATTCCGGATCATTTAATTCATCAAGGAAAGCGACTTTCAATGCGACTTGTCGATCGATGTAAGGATCATGCCCAAGATAAACCACACCCATACTGCCCCTGTCGATCTCTTCAAGAACGGTGTACTTACCTAGTTTTTCTGGCATGTTCTGACTCATAATGACTAATATTTTTTCTTTGAAATAACCTTATCAGTTTAAATGTGCAACGCAGCAATTTTAATTTTGTATGTTAAGATTTTTTTAGTTGATATTAATGTATCTACATTGATTTTAATAGCAAATATAGTGTTCGTTTATAACGACAAGAAGAGTCTTTATTTTACTCAAAATATGCATGTTGACCCAAACAACAAGAGCACTATACTTGACTGAGGAAGAGGAAATCATGTCGTGCTTTAATTTATTGTACGTTCGTATAGTGGAGAAAAAATAATGACAACAACAGTAAATCAATTACTCAATGCCAGAAGTAGCAGCGAAGTCTTTTCACTCACTACAGATATGCTTGTGATTGATGCAATTAAAACGCTTACTGAAAAAGAAGTCGGTGCAATGCTGGTACTTGAAAACAATAAACTAGCTGGCATCTTTTCAGAAAGAGACTATACAAGAAAAGTCATTTTAAATGATAGAAACTCATCTGAAACCAAAGTCAGTGAAATCATGACTAGTTTGGCTAATCTAAAATGTGTTGAACCTTCGCAGTCCGTCGATGAATGTCTGGTCATCATGTCTAAATATCACATCCGACATTTACCTGTAGTAAAAGATAATGAGCCTATCGGCATGTTATCGATAATGGATGTTGTTAAAAATATAATCTCTGAAAAAGAATTTATTATTGAACAACTGGAACATTACATTACTGATACAGCCTAAAAGATAATTATTTTTTTCGCTTCCTGAAGTATCGCTATCGAACTATCCGTCCGGGTTTATAGCCCTTGGATGTAGGATAAAATCCAACTAGAATTAGCCTGCTTTTTTAAATAAGTATGGCTTCAAAAACTATGCCCGGCACATCTGAAAATCAAGAAATTAGAGAACAATTAACAGCGCAGTGTAAAGCCGTGCAAAGTATTCGTATGCGCGATTTATTCATGCATGACAAAGATAGAGGCACAACGTTTTCCTGCCAGTGTTCCAACCTGTTCATAGATTATTCAAAAAACTTAATCTCAACAGATATTCTTGATTTGTTATTCCAGTTCGCCAGAAATTTAAATATCGAATCATCCATCAAGGCGATGTTTGCTGGAGAAAAAATAAACATAACTGAAAATAGAGCTGTATTGCATACCGCTTTAAGAAGTCCTCGCGAACAAAAATTAAATCTCGATAACGTTGATGTTATTGAGCAAGTCCATGATGAACTGGAAAAGATGGAACGCTTTGTTACATCAGTACATGAAGGAAAGTTCAAAGGTTGGACAGACAAACCAATAGACACTTTTGTCAATATCGGTATCGGTGGTTCTGATTTAGGTCCAAAAATGGTTGTTGATGCGTTAAGCGAATATCAGAAACCAAACACACAGTCTTATTTTATATCGAACCTTGATTATCAGCCCATCGAGCAGTTACTTAAAACAATTAACCCTGAAACAACGCTATTTATTATTTCATCAAAATCATTTAGCACAATAGAAACAAGAACAAATGCTGAAACCTTAAAAAGGCGGATGCAAGAAGCAGGTTGCACTGAAATTAATAAGCATTTCATCGCTGTTTCAAACAATGTAGAAGCAGCTAAAGAATTCGGCATTAATCCTGAAAATGTTTTACAAATGTGGGACTGGGTAGGTGGCCGTTTTTCATTATGGTCAGCCATCGGTTTACCGATTGCACTGGCACTGGGCTTTGAACACTTTAAAGCCTTACTAACTGGTGCTAATAAAATGGATGAGCATTTTAAACAAACGCAATTAGAAGAAAATGTTCCGGTGATTCTTGCTTTAATTGATTACTGGTACAGTAATTACTTTGATGCAGCGACCCATGCTTTCATCCCTTATGATGAATCGTTAAAACTCTTTCCCGAATATTTATCGCAATTGTTCATGGAAAGTAATGGTAAGTCAGCAAATCTATCTGGCCATCGAATCGACTATCAAACCATGCCCGTAACCTGGGGAGCGACCGGAACAAATGCTCAACATGCCTTTTTCCAGCTATTGCATCAGGGCACACAAATAATACCCGTTGATTTTCTTGCAGCCTTAAATAAAAAAGGCGATAAAAAACATCATGAATTGTTGTTAGCAAATTGCTTTGCGCAATCGCAAGCACTAATGCAAGGTGAAGATAATCCTGACCCACATAAAAACTTTACAGGCAACAGACCTAGCACCACTATTTTATATGATGAACTAAGCCCTGAAACATTAGGAATGTTAATCGCTATGTATGAACACCGTACTTTTGTACAAGGCTTACTATGGCAGATTAATTCGTTTGACCAGTGGGGTGTTGAACTTGGAAAGAAATTAGCAACGAATATTTATAATAATATTAATTCTGAAAATCTTGACGACGAGTTAGACTCATCAACAACAAACCTCATCAAACGCTATAAAGAACAAGAATAATATTCAGACTCTAATCCAATCTTGATGCATACATCGCTGTTGTTTCAGAAAGTCTTTTAACCAAGGTTTTCATAAAGACTCGACTAAAATGTAACTGACATTCTACCGAAACTTGTTCTATTAATGTTGCGTTCACCTTCATTAAATCGACACGACTTGTAGCAATAATGGTTGCTGTACGTTCAGCTTTACTTAAGTAAGCCATTTCGCCAAAACAATCACCGGCAACTAAATTACCAATTCGAGCGCCATCTTTATAAACATCAACTTCACCTGCGGTAATAATGTAAAACGAATCATCAATATCGCCTTCAACAATGATTTGATTTCCAGCTTGATAAGACTGCCAAACACAAGCATGAATAATTTCCCAAATTTCAGATTCAGAAAAATTATTAAAGAAAGCCAGTTTTTGTATGCTATTAAATTTTTCCTGCGCTTCAACATCTTCTTGCGGCTCTTCCAAATAATCAAAAGCCAAACTGAGATCGGCAG
>JBMZNW010000217.1:0-3441 GCA_049619915.1 Gammaproteobacteria bacterium | reverse complement strand
TAAAAATACCGGGTGTAAAAATATCCGCTGAAGATGCGTTAAAACATGATTTAACACCGAGAGCGATTACGGCAGTGTTTGTTGGTTTAAAATCGAAAGTCGCGACATTTAGTTTGCAACGTAAAATTAATCAATACAAACAAGAACCTTTAACAGCAATTATCCCAGGTTTGGCTTTAGTGCAACTCTGGCAAGTTGTCGGCTTTGTTGAAAAAATATTAATCATTATTTCAGCATTTGTTGTGCTAACAGGTTTAATGGGTATGGTGACAACCTTATTAGCTGGATTAAACGAGCGCCGCAGAGAAATGGCGATACTACGTGCCTTAGGTGCAAAACCGCTTTATATGTTTTTATTGCTAATGACGGAATCTGTTTTATTGGCAATCACAGCTTGTGTTATTGGTGTTGTGACTATCTCTTTAATACTGACATTATTACAGCCGATACTGATATCTCACTACGGACTTTTTATTGGCATCAACCCTTTTAATACTTCCGTATTAATTATTCTGGCTTTAGTTGTTAGTATTGCTGCCATTTTAGGTTTGCTGCCTTCTATCATTGCTTATAAAAGAAGTTTGAAAGATGGTTTAAGCCATAAAGTTTAAAATCATATTTATAAAAATTAAGAAGAAAGAATGAGGTCTATATAGTTGATGGAAAAAGTACAAATACAAAAAAATCTGGATAGTGTTGCAATATCTGTATCAGTGTTATGCATACTGCATTGTCTGTTAACACCATTGTTACTTATCGCAATTCCAGTTATGTCATCAACGATTCTAGCTGAAGAACTATTTCACAAGCTTCTTGTTGCTTTAGTTTTGCCTGTTAGTCTTTTTGCCTTATCTATAGGCTGTCGTCGTCACAGAGATCGCAAGGTTTTGCTATTAGGAAGCATCGGGCTGTTCTTTCTTGTTGCAGTCGCATTTTTTGGCCATGAATTGCTTGGTGAATTAGGTGAGAAAATCGCAACAGTGATTAGTGGTTTAATTCTGGCGGTCGGACATTTTCGAAACTATCGTTTATGCCGAAATGATCAATGTGACATTTAAAGTATTTTAAATAAAATATCGAGGACTAATATCTGCTAATTTATTTAACATTAATTATACTAATGTTATTAGTAAGATGTAGTGAGCAATAAAATCTGAGTGATTAAGAAAGGTTTTAAAAAATTATGAATGAGAATACTAAAGCATCAACGAAAGAAAAAACCAAAAAACATGGTGGTGGTTGCACTGATATAACCTGTTGCCCGCCAAAAGAACCTGTAACGCGCGCAACCGATAAAATAGGGCGTAATGATCCTTGCTATTGTGGTAGTAACCGTAAATTTAAAAAGTGTTGTGGGCGCTAGATATTGGTTGAAACCATAAAAAATGGTTACATCGAAACTTGATAACTTTGTCCAGAACAAAGTTGGTCAAATATATTTTGACAGCCTGCGACATGCGTATTATGCACAATCAGTTGTTCAAGTAATCTGGTTTCATCCAGTCGCAATCTGGTCTATAGTTTAATTATGTATCGATTTTTATTGCAGATAGTCTTGTTAGCATTCATGGTAGGCTCTTTCCCTGCTAATGCTTACATGTGCCATGTCGATATTGAGCAGCTGCCGGATAATACTCAACAGCATGATTCATCGGATTGTCATGAAATAGTATTGGATAAATCAAATGATTTTGACAATAGTGAAGACAAAGACTGTTGCGATAGTGATTGTTCAGCTTGTGCCCATTCAAATGTTTATGTGATGAATGTGTCCTATCAGTCAATAAACTATTCTGAATTTAAGATTTCGTATTATCTAAGTAATCCAAATAATCATTTCCCTGACATAAGTACACCTCCACCCAACGTATAGCTCCTTTAGTTCGGCTTATGCCGAAACTTTTCTTTTTGTAATTTAGGAGCTTATGCATGCGGCATTTATTTTTTTTAGTTGCCTTATTGTTGTTTTCAATAAGTGCGCAATCAAGACCAGTATCTTATCCAACTGGCTGGACAGTTATGACTATGAATGATGGTGATAGATTCTCTACACATATCCATTATTCACCAACTGCGTTTTATTCTGTTGGATATAAAGCGGAGTATTGGAGAGAGGATGAATTTCAGATTCATGCTTTGCAGATTAATAATCTAATCAAGCGTTGGAATAAAAGGCACTCTCAAGCAAATTTATATTTGAAATCCGGTGCAGGTATAGCGCTGTCAGGTTTAGGAGAATTTGATAATCAAGTTGATCCTGTTTTCTATACAGGTATTGCGGCAGATTGGGAAACAAGACGTTATTTCGTTTCTTATGAAAACAGAGTAACTGTATCTACTGAGATCACAGACAACTTTAGACAAAAAGCAAGGCTTGGTATTGCGCCTTATATAGCAGAGTTTGGCGACGTACATACATGGTTAATGCTTGAAGCTAGGCATGCGCCAGAGGCAGCTGAGAAATTTGTTGTGACGCCGCTTATTAGACTCTTTAAAGGGCCTGGTCTATTTGAAGTAGGTTATAGCAGTAATGAAAACCTATTGATTAATTATGTTCATCGATTTTAAAAGAGGTGAAAAATGAAATTTATAAAAATATTTTTATTATTAATTCTTTTGAATACAAATAGTGTTTACTCGGGAACTAAAGGTCATACCGATCATCCGCATGATCATGGTATTACAATAAGTAAATTGTCAGCAGGTGATATAGATACCGATGGAGAACAAATTAACGTAAACGTATTTGGATTAGTATGTGATTTTTGTGCTCAAGCAATTGAGAAAGTTTTTATGAAAAGAGAAGAAGTCGCCGGTATAAAAGTTGATTTATCTGCGGGTTTAATCGCAATATTTACCAAAAAAGATTTAATACTTGATGATGAGACATTAACTAAACTAATTCTGGATTCAGGATACAATGTCGATAGTATTTCAAGGACGAAGCTATGAAAGAAGTTTCCAGAAAATCTCATGTTCTATCTTTTCTTAACTTATTCACAAGTTTAGGCACAATTATATGTTGTGCTTTACCTGCAATATTAGTCAGCTTGGGAGCGGGTGCTGTTTTAGCAGGCGTTGTTTCAACCGTTCCACAATTAGTGACATTATCAAAATATAAGGAAGTGGTGTTTATCTTTGCAGGCGTTGTTTTGATAATTACAGGTTTCATACAATGGAAAGGTAGAAATGCACCTTGCCCGAGCGACCCGGATAAAGCTAGAGCATGTATGCAAATTAGAAAGATAAATAAATATGTTTATGCTGCGTCAGTTTTTCTTTATCTAACTGGTTTTTTCTTTGCTTTTGTAGCGGTAGAGATATTATAAATGGTGGCTATGGCGGGACTTGAACCTGCGACCCCAGCATTATGAGTGCTGTGCTCTAACCAGCTGAGCTACATAGCCATTTGAAGAGGCGCGAAAGATACTGAAGTTTCGT
>JBMZNW010000216.1:0-3458 GCA_049619915.1 Gammaproteobacteria bacterium | reverse complement strand
ATAGCCGCTTCAGAAGAGTAACTTCTGTAATCAACTGCATTACTTGACTGTGCAATTATCAAAACTTAAAAATACAGAATTATTAAAAGCACCCTCTTTTATTTTAGTTGCGCTGCTATTTAATATTGCGATATTTATCCTGATACATAATCTTGTTAACAAGGAACATGGTCTTGATATTTTATTATCTGATGTCAACGTTGTTGACTTCATTCGCTTGCAACAAGAGCTCGAACCACCGACTCCAGAAGAAGAAATAGAAGATATTGAGGAACCACCACCAGAAGAAGAGCCACCACCTCCTCCGGAGATTCCACAGCCACAAATACAACAATCACAAGTAATGGAAATGGACTTGTCTGTTCCTAATATAGATATACCGCTATCTTTATCAGGCACACCTTATCTTGGCGATTTTGCTAAAAGTAACAAAGGCGGTATTGGTCGCCCTGGCAGGCCTAAAATTGATACGAATGTCGTACCGACATTAAGAATCCCGCCTGTCTATCCGTCTCGTGCCTTACGCAGCGGTATTGAAGGCGTGGTGACTGTTGAATTTACTATTGGAGTAGATGGTTCAGTAAAAGATCCTAAAATTGTTAAAGCAAAACCACCTAAAATATTTGATAAGGCCGTTTTAAAAGCCATTACCCGATGGAAATTTAATCCGGATATGGTTAACGGCAAACCTGTTGAAAAACGTGCCAGACAAGATGTGAAGTTTAAATTACAACGATGAAGAATGGGATGATGATTTTTTTTAGTAAAAAAACTGATATAGCTGCTGTATTTATTATGGTTAGCTTGTTTATTTTTCATCCTTCATTAAACGCTAAGCAAGAGTTTTTACTGGATGAAAAAACGCATGAAGCCTTAACAAAAGTCCATAGTGATATGGATGCAGGTAAGAATGAAGATGCCTTAACAAAATTAAAAAAAATCGCGTCTACAAAAGGAATTAAAAGTCATGACGCCGCTGTTGTATACCAAACAATGGCTTTTGTTGAAAACTCTTTGAACCGATTAGAAAATGCCGCAAACTATTTTATTAAAGCCTTATCGTATAATGCTTTACCGCAAGAAGTAACACACCAATTACAATATTCAACAGCGCAGTTGTTAATTCATATCGACAAACCAAAAGAAGGTCTGACTTATTTAACAAAATGGTTTGCTAATGAGCCTAAACCAAAAGCTGATGCGTATATCTTAGCGGCAACAGCACATTATTATACTGAGGATTATAAACAGTTAATTGCTAATGCTGAAAAAGCCCTGACGCTTATTAAAAAACCACCCGTCAATTGGTATGAATTATTATTAGCGGGTTACTATGAATTAAAAGATTACAAGGGTGCAACAAGTGTGCTTGAAAATATCATCAGCAAATACCCGGGCAAATCAAATTATTGGTTACAGTTAGCAGGTATATACCAACAATTAGACCAAGAAGGAAAAGCACTCGCGCTTTATGAGCTTGCTTATGCAAAAGGTATATTAAACAAAGATGAAATCCTTCAGCTAATTAGAAGTTATCGTTATTTGGATATGCCTTATAAAGCGGCCACATTAATCGAAAAAGAAATGGCTATTGGTGATTTAAAAGCAGACAAGGAAACGCTTACCTTATTAGTCGACAGTTGGGTTTTAGCGGAAGAAACAGATAAAGCTAAATCAGTATTCCTGGAAATTATTAATCGTTTTGATGATGATAGAGCAAGGTTACGATTGGGTCAGATTTATATTGATGATGAAGAATGGAATGACGCATTAAAAATACTGGATGTGAAATTAGAAACAGAAGATAAGAAATTAGTATCCAAAATCAATTTATTATTAGGCATAGCGCAATATTATTCTGACGATTTTAATGCTGCTACACAGGCCTTTACTAATTCCTTATCGGATGCTGAAACAGAAGATCAGGCTAAATGGTGGCTTGATTATCTAAAAAGGACTGGCGCCCGGTCAAAAAGCTAGTTTTATACGCTTTAAGCTTACTGAAACTTTTCCAGTTCGTTGATTACATCTCTGGCACTTTGAAATCTATCTTCAGGTCTCTTTGCCAATAATTGATCAACAATATCCTGATACTGACTCAACTTTCTCGGTAGTCGTGGAATTGGGGCGTGAATATGCTGGTAAATCAGCGCTGCCGCAGTCGCAGCAGAATAAGGTTTATCACCGGTTAATAGTTCGTAAAACAAAACTCCGAGTGCATACAGATCAGTACGTGCATCAATATCGCCACCCTCTCCCTGCTCAGGACTCATATAATGTGGCGTGCCTAATATCTGCCCCATTGTTGTTATATCATTCACTTCATCAATTTTTTTAGAGATACCAAAATCGGCCAATGCCAGACTATCATCACCTCTAAACATCAAGTTAGCTGGTTTTAGATCACGATGGACAACATTAATCGCATGGATTTGCTCCAGACCATACGCAATATGTGTTGCATAAATAACCGATATTTCAGGATGCAAACCCATTTCAGCACGTTGCTTCAAATCACCTCGCGAAAAAAATTCCATCGCAATATAGCCATAGTCTTCTCTCAGACCATGCTCATATATTTTCACAACAAATGGCGTATTCAGTTCTGAAATGAGATTCGCTTCTTGAATAAAGCGTTTGATAAGTTTTGGCTCATGAACGCGTGTTAAATCCAGAACTTTCAAAACCACGGTCTGTTTATCTTCGACACGTTCTGCCAGATAAACCTTTGACATGGCACCTTCACCAATCATGCGAACAAATTTATAGCCTATATCGAGGCTCGTGTCTGGCACAGCATCCTTCTGTTTTGCCACACTCTTAATTATTCGAGTCGCATCATCTATTTCTTCATTAATTGATGTATCGGAACGTTTAGAAAACTCGGTCGCTTCAGCAACCATTTCAGCAACACGCTTCGGTTTAATATCAACTTTATTAATATAATCCGCTGCACCCAGTTTTATTGATTTGACCGCAATATATTCATCACCTTCAGCAGTGAGAACAATAGTAGGAGGGAAACCGGGCTTATTTTTAAATTCTTTCAGCCATTGCAAACCATCTTCAGTAGGCCCCAGTTTGTAATCAAGAAACAAAATATCATAAACCGACCAGTCAAAATTATCGGCAGGCTTTCCCAGATTATCAAAATCGTAGTCGATAATTTCGACATCTTTCAGCTCTTTATTCAGGTATAACCTCAAAAGGGCTCTGAAGTCACTGGAATCGTCGATTATTAAAATTTTCATGAATATTTGATATTGAATACTTGGTTAAGTAAGTTTTAACTATTTTTTGAAGTCTAATAAATAAATACTGATAATTCAATGAATTATAAGGTAATAATAAAGTTACTTATAGAATTTTGACTGCTGGCGACGAAACAGCAATTGAACAAGAAATAAAAGGTTTACAGAAGATAGATAAAAACGCATCACCTGAAATTACTACAAGAT
>JBMZNW010000215.1:0-3462 GCA_049619915.1 Gammaproteobacteria bacterium | reverse complement strand
GTAAAATTGATGCTTCATTACTTGATGAAATAAAGAAACATCTCAAACAATAAAAATTAAATATTTATGAAGACACTTATCATCCTTGCACACGGCAGCCGTCGTGAAGAATCGAATCAAGAAATCAAAGAACTAGCAAAAAAAGTAAAAGCGCTGGCGGGTTCTAATTATGACTTGCTTGACTATGCTTATCTTGAAGTCGTTGCGCCTTCTCTGCCTGAAGCTATTGATAGCTGCATTGATAAAGGAGCTTCTAATATTACCGTCTTCCCCTATTTTCTGAATTCGGGCAATCACGTCAAACGAGATATCCCAGAAATGGTAGAAACAGCAAAAGAGAAATACCCGGACTGTTCATTTAAGATTTCAGCCTGCATTGGCATGATCGACGAGATGCCCGATTTAATTTTACGCCAAGCCCTAAGCCTTTAACGTATACCCAAACGCGAGTATAAGCTCACATTCCGGCATCCTCCTTGTGGAGGATTTTAGCTGTTTTTTAGCCTTTATATCAGAAACATAAAGTATTTTGACTAGAAGTACTAAGTTTAAGCTGCATTTATGGTGAACGTCATGGGAGCGAGCCCCGTTGTTAGACAGGCTTATAACTTCAACGATATTGTTAATGATATTGAGAAAACAGGTATTTCTTCGACCTGTAAAACAATCAATGAATTTAATCAATTAATTCAAAATCAAGACAACACTTCGAGCAACAGTGACTTAGAAAAAATAATAAAGGAAGATATGCTCTTTAGCTCAGAAGTATTAAAAGCTGCAAACTCTTCTCTATTTAGAACTAAAAATGCTGTTGAAATAACTGAGATCTCGAAGGCGATTAAGACTATAGGCTGGGATCTTGTCCATAAGATAGGTATGAGGCTATCAGTAAAAGGGCTGGTTAAAACGATAAAAGCCAGAATCTTCGCAACATGGCTGATAAATCGTTCTATTGATATAGCCAATATAAGTGAAATTTTTCTAAACGAATTAAAGAAAAAAAACGATTTATTAGATAATGTAAATTCAGTTTATGCTCAAGCTTTATTACATGATATTGGCGCATTAGGATTACTCCAAGTTATACCAAGTTATCAGAAAGACGTGATGGGCGTAAAACTAAAAGACAATAATAAAACCTGGAATGCCGCAGAGGATCATATATATGGGTTTAACCATAGTGCTGTTGGAGAAATGCTATTAATTCGTTTACAGCTCCCGGTAAGTTTTTCTACTGCAGCAAAATACCATCAATCTCCTGAGCCAACTAAATACCCCCAACATGAGTCATTAATCTTAACACTGATAAGACTTGCTGAAGCTTGTTTAATTGATAATCATAAATTTTCAGAACACAGCGCTTTCTCAGACTTTACTGTAATCGCAGATAACAAAAAAAGGTTTAGGGAGTATCAAGATTTTTCCTTATCCCTGCAAACGGAGTTTGAACACACTCTAGGAATAAATGAAGACATTTACAGTGAAATAAAATCAAATTATCTAGATGATAATTTTCAGCACGAAGTTGCAAATAACTTCTAAGTAACCGAATTTAAATAACATTCTTTTCCCCCTATTCTTAGCAGGCGTTTTTGTTATAGTACGCGCCATGCAAATTCACTTGAAAACATTAGGTTGTCGATTAAACGAAGCAGAGCTCGAGTCTTGGGCCGAAGACTTTGAATCAAAAGGTCATCGTATAACAGATGAGCTTGAACAAGCCGATCTACTTGTCGTCAATACCTGTGCCGTGACACAAGAAGCAGTAAAAAAATCGCGCCAAATCATTCGGCGAACGCAACGCAATAACCCTAAAGCGAAACTGGTTGTCAGTGGTTGTTATGCCAGCCTTGATGAAAATGCACAACGAGATATCCCGGGAATTGATCTGGTCATTAATAATCAGAAAAAAGATCAGTTGGTTGATATTGCTTTGAATGAGTTGGACTTTGATTCCATGCCTTCCATTTCTACTGAACCAGGTGAAGCCAGTATTTTTAAGCGTGGCAGAAATCGCGCTTTTATAAAAGTTCAAGACGGCTGTCGCTATCGTTGTACTTTTTGTATCGTTACCGTTGCGCGAGGTGAAGAACGCAGTAAAACAGAAGCAGACATTATCAATGAAATAAATCAATTTCATCAACAAGGTATACAGGAAATTGTATTAACCGGCGTTCACGTTGGCGGATATGGTAGTGATATAGATTCCAGCCTATAATACTGATATTCCAAGAATTCGACTTGCTTCAGTCGAACCGTGGGACTTGCCGGATAACTTTTTTTCTCTATTTTCTAACAAACGCTTAATGCCGCACATGCACCTTCCTTTACAAAGTGGCAGTGATAGTGTGTTAAAAAGAATGGCACGACGTTGTAAAACAAATGATTTTAAAACACTGGTAAAACAGGCTCGAAATGAAATTCCAAATTTTAATCTAACAACAGATATTATCGTTGGCTTTCCCGGAGAGACAGAAGAAGAATGGCAAGAGTCAATGCGTTTTATCGAAGAGATGCTATTTTCACATATACATATCTTTACTTATTCAAAACGTGAAGGAACAAAAGCTGCATCATTAGCAAACCAAGTTGAAGCTGCTATAAAAAAAGAGCGAAGTAAACAATTGCATATGCTCGCTCAATCTATGCGACAAAAATTACTTACAGAACAGATTGGAAATAAGCATGCCGTGCTTTGGGAAACTAGAAATGAAGATGGAAGCTGGTCAGGTTATACCGAAAACTTTATTCGTGTTGCGTTGAAAAACAATACGCAGGAACTTGAAAATAAAATAACGGAAATAAAAATTGTCGGTATCGATGACAATGCAAATCACTGCATCGCAGAGTCAGTTTGATCAACGCTATTTGCGTTCTCTTCTATTTTTGTTTTTACAATTTTATCTATTTCAGTTAAAGATTTTTCAGCAAACTCTATTTTCGCAGTTTCATTTTTAATCTCTTCAACACTGGAAAAGGCACCAAGCATAGGTGGATTTTTCAATAGCTGATTCGCACTCATTACTGTTGTACTAATTTCCTTCGCTGTCGCAGCTGGAAACTTAAGTCCCCACATCTGATGCTTTAACAAACCAATATGACTTTTCAGTTTTTTCCTTGTTTGCTCCAGAACTTCGTATTCAGCTTCCATTAATTTTCTTTTTTCTGAGTCGCTTGCTGCATTCAACTGCTGCGATGGTGAGATAACTTCATCAACAGTGATCGTTTCGATAGCCTCTTCTGCTTTTGTTTCAGTTTTCTTTACTACTGCTTCATGAGCTAAATTAACTGTTTCGAATTCCGATGATGGCCAGAAAAGTCGATAAGCGAAAATGATGAGTATGGCTATGATCAGACCTGCCACTGCTTTCATTGAAAATTCTCCAGAGTGAAATTAATACTGCTTTAAAAATAAACAAAATTTAACGTTTATTACAGCCGCATTATACATAAATTCTATTT
>JBMZNW010000214.1:0-3476 GCA_049619915.1 Gammaproteobacteria bacterium | reverse complement strand
TTTTGAAATTCGTTTTTTATTGAAACAATGACTATTTGCATTAAAGGCATGTTATCTGATTCGACTTTATTACCTGTTAATGTTTGCTCAACTGCTTCGGCCAGAAAACTATTAAATGGCGCACCAATTAGGTTCGCGACAATTGAGAACCCAAAAAAAACAATAGCCAGTGCGACAATGACAAAGACTGGCCAAAGTATCCACTCAATCCATTCTATCCACGACCACTTTGCAACCAACCACTCAATCAATCCATTTAGAGAACTGGCACCATAAATAATAGCGCAGGCAAACAATAATGAATTAATTAACAGGGGAATAAGGACATAAAAACGTACTCCGGGTTTTAAAATTAATTTAAAGCCTGAAAGTAAATATTGAAATCCCTGTGTAAACTGTTTCATTGCAAGCTTATTTAGACGAATCCTTTAGGGCAAACTAACAAGCGGGGCTGGTTCCCAGCCTTGTTTTTTGTGTTCAGCGACAACAGTCGTATAAATTCCACCGCGAACATTAAAGTTTGCTGTTAATCGCATAAACCGAGGTGAAGTAGCTGCGACCAAATCATTCAAAATTTTATTAGTGACAGCTTCATGGAACGCACCTTGGTCACGATAAGAACAAACATATAATTTTAAGGATTTTAATTCGACGCAAAGTTGGTCAGCGACGTACTCAAGTTCAAGTATTGCGAAGTCGGGTTGGCCTGTTTTCGGACACAAACAAGTAAATTCCGGCACTTCAATTTTAATCGTGTAATCACGTTCCGGACTGGGGTTTTCGAATGTTTCAAGTGACTCTGTAGCTTCGCTAGACATCTGTTTTCTCACTAAATTGTAGGCGTAAAAACGCGATAAGATAGAACATTGACTGTGTTCAGGCAAGAACTATCATGATTTTTTTTATTAAATTAAATATTTAATAAAAACATATATTTATATTAACTATTTAATGTTAAATATAGATTTAATTTACGCTTGGACAGAGGGCAAAATCTCTAGTATTGTTACGCCCCATGCGTTTAAGCAATATAAAACTTTCTGGCTTTAAATCTTTCGTAGATCCAACAAACCTTATCATACCTGGCAGCCTTGTTGGCGTTGTCGGGCCGAATGGTTGCGGTAAATCTAACATCATTGATGCAGTCACCTGGGTTATGGGTGAGAGCTCTGCTAAACACCTGCGTGGCGAGTCTATGACAGATGTTATCTTCAGTGGATCCAGTGCTCGCCAACCGGTAGGACAGGCTTCTGTTGAACTGGTTTTTGATAACACAGAAAAAAAACTGGGTGGCCAATACGCCAGTTATGATGAAATTTCTGTAAAACGACAAGTAAACCGTGATGCCGTTTCAACTTACTTCCTAAATGGCACACGATGTCGTCGCCGAGACATACAAGGAATCTTCCTAGGTACTGGTTTAGGTCCGCGTAGTTATGCCATTATTGAACAAGGCACGATTTCAAGATTAATTGACGCAAAACCGGAAGAATTACGAGTTTATATTGAAGAAGCAGCCGGTATTTCGAAATACCGTGAACGACGACGTGAAACAGAAAACCGAATTAAACACACCAAAGAAAATATCGAACGCCTGACCGATATACGTGATGAACTGGAAAAGCAATTAAATCATTTGCAGCGACAGGCAAAAGCAGCAGAACGTTATAAATTATTAAAAGAAGAACAACGAAAACTTAGTTCTGAGCTGTTAGCAATAAACTGGCGAGACTTGAATAAAGAAATGAGCGGCCTGAAAGAGGGCGCAGGTAATCAAGAAAATGCAGTTGAAGCAGCTATTGCTAAAGTGCGTGAAACTGAGGCAGAAATTGAGAAACAACGAGAAGGTTTGAGTGACGCTAATCAGCACTTCAACAATATGCAGTCCGACTTTTATAAAGTGGGTAGTGATATATCCAGTTATGAACAAAAGTTACAGCATACGCGTGAAAAAATTGCGACGATTGAATCAGAATTAGAAAAAGTAAGACAAACGCATACTAATACTGTTAAGCAGCATGAGCAGGACAAAGAAGAGTATGAAAAACTTTTAAATGATCTTGCGACTCTAGAACCAAAGTTAAATGGTTCTCGTGATGAAAGTAATAAAGCTTATGAGATTTTGAATCAGGCTGAAGAAGCCATGCAAAGTTGGCAATCAGAATGGGATAAGTTTAACGAGTCTTATTCAGAATTTAATCGTCAAGGACAAGTTGATAAAACAAGATTAGAACATCTTGAATTTGGTTTGGAAGAACTGGCTGAGCGTCGAATTCAACTTGAGCAGGAAATCACCAAGTTCGAACAATCTGATATGAAAAATACGATTGAGAACTTAACTCAATCATTGAGCAGTGAAGAAGAAAAACAACGCAATCTTGAAAAAGACTTTGCCGACAAACAAAACGTTGTTAAAGATTATCGTGAAAAAGTCAGAACATTATCAACACAACTGGATTCTGCAAGACAAGAATATCAAAGCTTAAAAGGGCGGCACTCTTCGCTGGAAACCTTGCAACAATCTTTATTGGAAAATAATCAAGAACTCACCGACTGGCTTAAAGAGAATGATCTTGATCAAAAACAACGTCTGTCCCAGTCCATTAAGGTTAACCCTAAATGGACACATGCTTTGGAAACCGTTCTAGATTCGCATTTACATGATATTTGTATTGAAGATCCAGCTGACTATCTAAATAAACTGGAAAATGCGCCCGGAAAGTTTGGGTTAATGAGAACCAGCAACGGCAGCGCTTCTGCAGAAACAAAACCTTATCCTCGCTTAATTGAACAAATTACCACTGAGTTAAGCGTTCCTTCATTAATTGAAAATATTTATTTAGCTGATTCAACTGAAGAAGCAATGAGTATTTTAGAAAACCTGAGTGCAGGACAAAGTGTTGTAACGGAAAAAGGTGTTTGGTTAAGTCATGACTGGATTATTGTTAATCATGTTAATGATAATGCGGATAGTGTATTAAGCCGTGAAGAAGAAATTAGCTCGTTAACATCAGAGCTTGATAAAAAAGAATCTGAGATCAAATCAATCGAAACAGAGTTACAGACTACAGAAGACAAGCTTGAACAAGTAGAGATAGCTTTAAATGAGCAACAGGCTTTGTCTAAGCAACAACAACAAGATATCGCCGATATCCGTACAAAACTGGCTTCACTTAAAACAGAATCAGAACAATTAACTATTCGTCACCAGGAATATCAGGAAGAGTTATCTGAAAACCTGGAGCAGACGGAAAATGATAAATCAGAAATTAGCTCTATAAAGCAGCGTATGCAATCTGTTGAAGAAGACGATAAACAGTTTCTACAACAGCGAGAAGAATTATCCAGCAATAGAGAAAAACACCGCGAATCATTAAACACAGCCAGAAATACATGGCAGGAAACCCATAATGAAAGCCATGGTATCGCATTGCAACTTGAATCTTATAGTTCACGACGCGCTTCTTATGAGCAGG
>JBMZNW010000213.1:0-3478 GCA_049619915.1 Gammaproteobacteria bacterium | reverse complement strand
AACTGCTGTAGGGTCGGATTAATCCTTTATTTTTGGAGAGCATAATTTATATATCCATATTACTAAAAATTTTATCTAATGTGATCAGTACTTTAATATAAAAGTCTTTAAAAGATGTTCACTTGGCTTTAAATATTAGTTTTACTCATTAAAGAAATTATATTTAGATGACAACATCATATTAATTATATTTATTATTTACATACCATTGATATGTTTTTTCTAGTCCTTCTTTTAAACTCGTTTGACTTTTCCAACCCAAATTATTTAACTTTGTTACATCCGTTAGTTTTTTGGGCGTGCCATCCGGTTTAGAACTATCAAAGCTAATATCCCCTTGAAAACCAACGACATCTCGTATTAACTCAGCTAACTCTTTAATAGAGATATCTTCGCCTGTACCAATATTTATAATAGATTCATCGTCATAATTTTGCATAAGAAAGCAGCAAGCATCAGCCATATCATCTATATAGAGGAACTCTCTATATGGTTTGCCCGATCCCCACACTTCTACAGTTTTAGCATTTTTTTCTTTTCCTTCATGAAACTTACGAATTAAAGCCGGTAATACATGTGAATTTTGTAAATCAAAATTATCGTGCGGACCATATAGATTCGTTGGCATTAGCGAAATAGCATTAAAACCGTATTCTTTTTGGTATGCCTGAGAAAGTTTAATACCGGATATTTTGGCTATAGCATACCACTGGTTTGTTTCCTCGAGTGCACCTGTTAACAGGTATTCTTCTTTAATTGGTTGCGAACAATCTCTAGGATAGATACAAGTTGAGCCTAGAAAAGCCAATTTTTTAACCCCATATTTATAAGCAGATTCAATAACGTTAGTTTGTATTAATAAATTATCCCGCAAAAATCGAACAGGTTGAGAGTTATTAACATGAATCCCACCTACTACTGCAGCCGCAAGAAATACATACTCTGGGCGTTCTTCTTTAAAGAATTGATTAACTGTTACTTGATCACATAAATCTAGCTCATCATGCGTACGAGTAATCAAGTTATTGCAACCCTCATCAATAAGTTTTCGACAAATAGCACTGCCAACTAAGCCACGATGTCCAGCTACATATATACGAGATGCTTTATCCATAATAAATATTAATTTCTATTATTTATCAGAGATTCATTTTCTGCTAAACGCATATCATTTTGCATCATCTCGTCAATCATATCTTGTAAATTTGTAGTCGGACTCCATCCTAACTTTTCTTTCGCTTTTGTTGCATCACCTAATAAACTTTCTACTTCAGAAGGTCGATAGTAACGGGGATCAATTTCGACAAGACAGTTACCTTCACTATCATAGCCTTTTTCATTTTCGTTTTGACCTTCCCAGCTTATTTCAATATCAATTACCTTGGCGGCAAATTCTATAAATTCTCTTACTGTATATTGAACACCTGTTGCTATAACGAAATCCTCTGGCTCTTCTTGCTGTAACATAAGCCATTGCATCTCGACATAATCTCGTGCATGCCCCCAATCTCGTTTAGCATTAAGATTACCAATATAGAGTTTATCTTGTAGTCCCTGTTTAATACGACTTAAGGCCATAGTAATTTTACGTGTCACAAAGGTTTCACCGCGAATGGGTGATTCATGATTGAATAAAATACCGTTACAAGCATAAATCCCATAAGCTTCACGATAATTCACTGTTATCCAGTATGCATACAGTTTCGCTACACCATAAGGTGAACGAGGGTAGAATGGCGTTGTTTCTTTTTGTGGTACTTCCTGTACCAAGCCATATAGTTCTGAAGTAGATGCTTGATAAAAACGCGTTTTATCTTCCATGTTTAAAATACGAATCGCTTCAAGTATCCGTAATGGTCCCAGTGCATCAGAGTTAGCGGTATATTCAGGTTCTTCAAAAGAGACAGCAACATGGCTTTGCGCAGCGAGATTATAAATTTCGTCAGGTTGAGATTCCTGGATTACTCGCGTCAAACTGGTTGAGTCTGTCATATCTCCATAATGAAGAATGAAATTTCGATCTGATACGTGCGGATCCTGATAAAGGTGGTCAATTCTATCTGTATTAATTAACGAACTTCGCCGCTTGATACCATGAACTATATAGCCTTTATTTAATAAAAACTCGGCAAGATAAGCACCATCCTGACCGGTTACTCCTGTAATTAATGCAGTTTTTCCCATAATTTATTTATACGTTTTCCTTATTAATTATATTTTTCTTAAATGCTGTTTCTAAAGACATATCGCGCACACATTCATAACCATCGATTAGTGCGATTAACTCGCCTTTACTATCAAGGAACTCTATCGCTGCATTAGCACGGTGGTCAGTGTAATCATTCACTACTGTATTAATTTTTACAGCATCTTTTGGAAAGCTTCTTTTATATTGACGGTATGAAGCAATAGCCGTCGGCAATGAGCCAATGCCGCTTTGCTCAAAGCTCCAAAGAATCATTGTTTGAAAAGCGGAGTCCATCACCAATGGATCAGTTAACCAATTCGAACGAATCGCTTGTTTCATCCAGCTTGAAGGTTGTGGTGCAGTTTGGGCAGTAGCAATAATACCTTTATCACTACAGGCCAATACTTGTTTTACACCCTGCAAATCCTGACCGTGAAACAACTGACCATTATTATAATATTCAGCTTGTTGATATTTATATTCACCAGATACTTCTTTTAATTGCGGCAAAACATTCGTTTCAAAACTGTCAGCCAAAACGATAACTGCACTCGCATGCAACATTTCTCCTGAGCGTAACTCAACAGGAACAAGAGAAACATCGGATTGATGTATTGTTTCACCTGCAAGAATTTTTAAACTAATTGATTCATCAGTATTTAAAGTAACACCCTTTAAAACACGAAAGTTATCAAAACCATGGAATTGCATTCCAGGGTTTAGATGCAAAGCACCATGTGCAAACCATTCGAGTATTACCGCAACAGGTAACACAGCCTGTCCATTCATAACATGCGATTTTAAGAACGGATGCGTTTCAACCGTAAGTTCTCGTTGAAACGAAACAGACATTTCACTGTTTACCGATGATGGTGCTTCATAAGCAATCTTATTTAAGGGAATTTTTTCTAAAAGACTCTCTGCTTCACCTAAAACAACTGTTTCAACTGGCCCATCAGACGCTATTTCATTTATTAAATATTCAGCACCAGCATTAAGTCCAATAACACCGACACCTTCTTCTTTAAACAGTTTCTTTAATGCTGGCGTGACCATGCCACCATCCCATGGCCCCCAGTTAACAGAAAGGACTTTACAATCTTTTCTCTTCTGGTTTTCCAATGCAGCTTGTTTATTTAAAATTTCATTTGCAGCAGCGTAATCAACCTGCCCTTTTCGTCCTAATCTGGCTGTTGTTGAGGAGAAAAACAGCATTAATTTCAAATCATCATTTTTCGTTGCTGATAATAAGTTCTGCATGCCTTCTACTTTGGTAGAATAAACACGATT
>JBMZNW010000212.1:0-3485 GCA_049619915.1 Gammaproteobacteria bacterium | reverse complement strand
AAGAAGCACGCTATCGCATTGTTGGTGCTGATGAGTTTGATGAACATGAACAATACATCACAGTTGATTCGCCTTTAGCGAAGTTGTTACTAGGAAAAAAAGTCGATGATGATGTGGTAATGCAGATAGAAGGGAAAGAAAAAGAATTTTATGTGTTAAATATAGAGTATGAAGATTAATTCTTTTCAGAGCCGTCTATATTCACCAGCTTACTGAGTTTATCCATCCAGCTTGTATTTTCTTCTTTATTTTCATCTAGACTTGATTCAACCAGTTTAGCCAAACTCATATAGTCTGTTTTACCTGAACCCAATACCGGTATCTTCTCGACGGCAATAACCTGTCGGGGAATGGATAACTCACTAAAATGATTTTCTTTTGCTGCTTCCTGTAAAGGTTTGCGTTTCGCTTCTTTAAACTCAGTAACCAAAATAATTTTTTCGCCTTTACGTTCATCGGCAACAGCGACAGCTGCATGTGCTTTTTCTGGCCATGTTAATGCTGCCAGTTCTTCTACGGTAGAAAGCGATACCATCTCACCAGCAACCTTGGCAAAACGTTTAACACGACCTTTAATCGTGAAATAACCTTCGTCATCAACTTCTGCAATATCACCGGTGTTATACCAACCGGCGCCACGGTTAGTTGATGGCGGGTGAATCTTGCCAGGCTTATCGTGGAATAAATAACCTTGCATTACATTCGGCCCTCTAACGATTAAGTTGCCGCCTTTTTTAATACCTTCGACCGGTTCTAAATAATATTCCATGTCAGGGATAAGCCGTCCAACCGTGCCTGCTTTATTACCCATCAGATTATTAACAGAAATAACAGGACTGGTTTCGGTAACACCGTAACCTTGTATGATGCGTATACCATATTTGTTCGACCAAAGTGCCATTGTGTCGTCGTGTAGTTTTTCAGCACCTGCAACAACGACTTTTAATGAATTAAAGTCAAACGGATGAGCAAAGCGCGCATAGTTTTTAAGGAAAGTATTGGTGCCAAAGAAAATAGTCGCGCCAAGTTGATAGATCAACTCGGGTATGATTCTGTAATGTAACGGTGTGGGATATAAAAATATTTTCGCGCCACCAAATATCGGCATTAAGAATCCTGCATTAACGCCGAAAGAATGAAACAACGGCAAACAGGTGAATACAAGTTCTGAAGGATTAAAATAAATATGACAGCGTACTTGTGCGTAGTTACATAAAAGGTTTTTATGTGAAAGTACGACGCCTTTAGGATGACCTTCAGAGCCGGATGTAAATAAAATGATAGCGGCAGCATCAGGGTTATGATTCGCGTTCTGCTTTTTATAATGCTTTGCCGGATTCTTACTCATGTAAAGACTTTTTAGTTTTAACGCTAAACTGATGCTTTCTTTAAAGTCTTCCAGAAAAATAATCGTATGATCTTTTTTAAGTTCATCGATCATGCTTTCCAGATTCGCGTTTTCTATAAACGCTCTGGATGTGTAAATAGTTTTTAATTGCGCTGTTTCGCAAGCACGTTTGACAGCAAGCGTGCCCGCAGAAAAATTTAACATTGCCGGTATGCGACCGATAAACTGTAATGCAAAGAATAAAACAGGTAAGGCGTTAACGTTCGGCAACATAACGCCGATATGTTCGCCAGCCATTGTTTGTTTTTTTATTAGCTGACTTAATAAAATGCTACGTAAAACTAGATCTTTATAATTCAGCTTGTCCCGTTTAAAGTCTTCGATGATTTCCTTTTTCTTACCAAAACAATTCGATTAAGGAAGAATAAAGCGTTGTGTTTTGATTAACACCTGAATAGGCAAGTTTATGCATCAAATCCTGCATTTTCATAGCAGCATGTTTTCTGCGCGCATGGCCTTTAATTTCTTCAGGAATCGATATTTTTTCCGGCGGTAAGACAAGAATCTTTATTTTTGGAAAGCAACGAACAAAACCACGTCCTTTCATATAAGAAAAAGTCGAATACTGTGCGCCGTCGATAGTGATAGGAAGAATCGTCGCATCACTTTTATCGGCAATCAAACCCGGTCCTTCATAGATTTTCATTTGCGTACCAGTAACGGTGATACGTCCTTCCGGGAAAATAACGACTTTATGGTCTTCTTTTATAAACTTAATGACAGATTTAATTGAAATAGGATTTACAGCATCCATTTCAAATAACCGCACAAAAGCTAAAAACGGTTTAAATATTTTCTTAGCGGCAATATCAGTATTAATGGCAAAAACAGGTGTTTCCGGTAACCAGGCATAAAGCAAGATGCCATCGAGTAAAGAAGTGTGATTCGCAATAATTAATACGCGTTCGCCAGACTTTTCATAATTTTCCATGCCGGAAACCTCTACCCGATAGAGCAGACGCATCAAAAGGCGGATAAAAAATTTAAATAAGCGAATCATGAACGCTATTGTATTTTAAAAATAAACAATAAGAAAACACGGTTAATGTTAACGATGGTTTCTTAATTTTTGAGAAGAGGGCGTATTAAGCCCCGGTGACGTTTTGTTGGACGATTAAGCTTTGTCCCGGCTGTAAGTGCTTTCCACTTTTTAGATTATTCCATTTCAGCAAGTCTTTTACGTTGATATCAAACTTACGTGCAATCAACCAAAGCGAATCACCTCGTTTTACAATATAAGAACTATTATAAGCCGTTGCTGTTTGTTGAACGATTAAGCTTTGTCCCGGTTGTAAATGCTTTCCTTTCTTTAAGTTATTCCATGCAAGTAAGTCTTTTACGCGAATATCAAACTTGCGCGCAATTAACCAAGGCGAATCACCTTGTTTCACAATGTAACTATTGCCATTTAACTTTGGCTTCTTAATAGAAGTTTTAACGATGGCTGATTTTTTTGCTTTAGCATCTTCATCTTTAACCCAAACTGTGAGTTTTTGTCCGGGTCTTAAAATGCTTTTCTTAGAAATACCATTCCAACGCGTTAATTGAGCAACGCTAATGCCATAATGACGACCAATATCCCATAAGTTATCACCGCGTCTTACTGAATAAAGATAACGCTTACCATCGCCTGTTGTTTTAAGTCCTTTAAACTTTCTTGAATCAGCACTTAATGAATAATATTTTTTTGATTCTTTCGCAGTTGGGATTAGTAATGAATGTCCCGCACGAATACGGCTGCTTTTTAAACGGTTAATTTCTTTTAATGCGGAAACACTGGTGAAATAACGGTTCGCAATAACACCTAAGGATTCGCCTTGTTTAATTTTATGTTGTTTCCATTTAATACGTTCTGACTTTGGTAGCGCAGCAAGTTGTTGCTTAAAGCTGCTGGCTTTATCAACCGGAACCAAAATACGATGTGGGCCTTTCGGATCGGTTGCCCAACGATTAAAGCCGGGGTTTAATTTATAAACTTCATCAATGCTTAAACCTGATAACTTCGATACCGTTGACAGATCAATCTGGCTGCCAATATCAATTTTTTCAAAATAAGGTTTATTTGCAATCGATTTAA
>JBMZNW010000211.1:0-3495 GCA_049619915.1 Gammaproteobacteria bacterium | reverse complement strand
TTAAGAAAGGCTCCCATTCTTTGAAGCTATAGGCGGCTTCTCCAGCTATACTTACTGAACCTACTTTTGAACGGCTATCGGATACTACAACACCATTACTTTCGGTATAGCCTTTGATAACACTTTTTGCATATACTGAACCAACTCGACCACTTAATATCCAATTATCAATAAACTTAATCGCATTCATGTTAAATGAAGCAAACCAGCGGTCAGCTGTCGGCGTGCTGGTTATACGTGTAGTGCCCGCAGTACGAAATTGATCGTAGCTGGCATTCGAATAACCGATACTGAAATCAATACTCAAAGTATCATCTAAAATAGTTCCAAAATAAGGCGCGATAGTAATGGTATCGGTATTTTGGTTACCGCCATTAAAACCAGTATCAATATCGCTGTTATCAAAACCTAGTGCCACACCAATAATCGTGGTATCCCATACTCTGAAATCGATGCCACCAAGAAAGCTATGGCTACTGCCATCAATTGCAGTTGAACTTAAATCGTTTTCAAAGTCCGTATATGAATAATTTCCCCATATGCCATAAGGAATTGTGACTCCATCACCAGCATTAACACCAAGACTACCATCCAGTTTAAAGCTGTTATCGCCAAAGCGAGGAGAAAAAGATGAGATGAAAGTGCTTAGAGCTGAACTAACATGACTGGAAATACCGAACACAGTTGTTTGTATAAGTGTATTAAATAAAACTGCGTCTGTTACGGTACTACTTGGTGTACTTTCTGACGCGACAGTTGTTCCACTATCTGTTCTTGTTAAGTTCCCGCTATTGATAGTTGTATCACAAGGATCTCCATCTACAAAACCGCCGATATTAGTAATCGTAGTTGAAGAAAATGAACCACTCAGAGTGCCGCTATCGCCGCCAGAAACATCAATAAAAATGCTAAATGTAGTATTATCATTAAAGCCAGAAAGTACAGTAAAAGAGTCTGCTATTCCTGTAGCGTCATTTATAAATTGTCCGCTACCACTTGTAATATTACCGTTATCATCTCCGACTAAGGTTATTGTTAAACTGCCTGTAAAGTTTCCTTTATCAGGGCAGGTGTTTGGTGGTGAAATAGAGTCAAGATCGGTAATACTTATCGTTCCTGAATAAGTACCCGATATATTATTGTAGGTGGCGGCGTAGCTCAGATTGGAGGCTAGAAAAAATATTGATGCTGCAATTACTATGAGTTGTCGTGTCATTTTATTATTTCGTTTTATGTGTAAAGACACCATCCCAGTTTTCGCCGGGAGGATTTGATTTAAAGTCTATTATTCTTTCAAGGTATAAATCATAAAGTACATTTTTTAGTGACTCTTGCTTTAACAAGTTGAATAATTTTTCTGCTTTTTGCCATTCCTGTTTTCGATAAGCACTTAAAGCTTCCGATAAGCCCGATAGTTCTTTGGCTTCTTGCGGACTGATTTCTTCTTCGAGGGCAACCGGTTCAAAAATAGCAATGGGTTTATCTTTTCCTTTTACCTTTACCAGATCAAGTTCTCGATAAACATATTCAGGTACGGCTTGTTTGGTCGTTTCGCTGACGATGAGTTCTACGCCGTATGCCTTGGTTAAACCTTCGAGTCTGGAGCCCAAATTCACTGCATCACCAAGCACAGTATACGACAAACGAAACTCAGATCCCATATTGCCGACACTCATCATGCCGGTATTCAGGCCAACGCCAATATGCAATTCTGGCCAGCCGCGTTCCTGAAATTCATGACGCAGCGCATGCATTCTTTCCAGCATTTCCATGGCTGTTTTTAAGGCATAACGCGCATGCTCATTATTTTCGATAGGCGCGCCCCAAAAAGCCATGACCGCATCGCCGATATATTTATCAATAGTGCCTCGATTTTCATGAATAATCTTGGTCATCGGAGTTAAATATTCATTCATTAGTTCTGATAATTCTTCCGGTGTCAGTCCTTCTGAAATAGTGGTAAAACTCCGAACATCAGAAAATAAAACAGTCATCTCTCTGCTTTCTGCATCCAAGGTGTAGGAATCAGGATCAAAATTCATTTCATCAATGAGTTCTGGTGGAATGTATTGACCGAAAGTTGAGGCTATTTGCAGTTTGCCTCGGCGTTCAATAAAGAAGCCATAGGACATATTGATAACGAATATAAACGTAATAAGAATCAAACTACTCGCCAACGGCATAACCATACCTGATTGCCAAAGCCAAAGGTTAATACCGATGACTATTACACTGATGATTAAACTGTTAACTGCACTCCATAACGGACTTAATAACGGCAGTAATAAAGACAAAATCACACCAGTTAATAATAGTTGCAGCAATTCTGCTGCATCTACCCAGGCTGGACTGTGTTTGATTTTTTCATTAAGTATTCCTGATATGAGATTGGCATGAACTTCAACACCAGCATATTGTTTCTGCACTGGTGTAGTTCGCAAATCATACAAGCCCGGGGCAGTTGTACCGACCAGTATAACTGCGCCTTCTAAAACAGACTTTTCAATACGCCCATGGATGACATCAGTAGCAGAAAGATATCGATAACTTCCTTGTTTGCCACGGTAAGGAACTAATGCTTGTATGTATTTATCGACGGGAATAGCTTCCAGATAGTCCAGTTCCAGTTTTTCTAATGATGGATAAGCTGTGTTGTGACTTTTTTCAAAAACAGGATTGATAGTCTCAATCTCAAATAATCGCCTTATCATCGCAAGCGAGAGTGTTTCATAGAAGTGCCCCTGATATTCGTATAACAAAGGTACTCTTCTAACGACACCGTCATTGTCTAACCAGGGAGAAAAATGTCCTGCACTAGCAGCGGCATCCTGCAATATCTTTATATTAGCGTTATAGCCTGTTGCTTTTCTTGAAATAATATTTTTATTTTTAAATTTGTCTCTATGAAATACCGGCTCAGGAAGCTCACCACTTTTTGTCGAAGTGCTGGAAACGTTTTCATCATGAAAATAGTAGCCAAGCACGACATTATTATCAGTAAAACTATTAGCAAGTTGTTTGTCGTAATCAAGTTCGCTTTCTAATTCTGAGACAATCTTTTTATATTCATCTATCTCTGCAAGACGATCTCTACCTAGTACTTGTAAAATTTTTAAGCCAGAACTTTCATCCGGCTCAGGAAATACGATATCAAAACCCACTAGGGACACGGCGTAATTTTCAAATAATTCATCGACTAATCGAACAAGTTGATTTCTACTCCACGGCCATCGACCAATTTCACTTAAACTCTTTTCATCAATGTCGACGATGACAATGCTTTTATCGACATTATTTGGCATGGTGAAAATAATGCGTAAGTCATATAAGAAATTTTCAGTACGTTCAATGATAGACCAATGAAATTTATTACTTGTATGCAGCATGAATACAGTAGTAATAAGTAGAGTAATAACTACTAAAGGATACTGGCGTTTTAATCGTAGCGTTATATTTTTAAGCATGCCAATGCTCTTCAAAATTCATGAAAAGAAA
>JBMZNW010000210.1:0-3508 GCA_049619915.1 Gammaproteobacteria bacterium | reverse complement strand
GACTTCAGTGCCGATAGATAATTCTAATTGTTGCAAGGCTTTATGTGTAATCGTTGCTTGAATCTGCTCGCCAATAGCAATAGCCAGTTTGATGTTGCCCTCTTCTTCATGCATGCCCGTTATTTTACCGGAAAAACTATTCTGCATGCTTGAATCGAGTTTCTCTTTTGATATAACAATCTGTTTAGGATCAATCGCAATCTGGTCGCCTTGTTCAACCGCATCAGAAACAAAAATTGATATATTAGCGGTATTAAAAATATTATTTTGTTTATCTAATACGCCTGCAAAAAGATTGATCAAATGCGCTTCAAATAATTTACCATCAACAACACTATAAATTTCTTTTGCTAATGACTGCGCCTGAATTTGATCATGCGTTGTAAAGACAATGGTTTTATTCAGTTCTTTATTTAAAGTTTGTATTAATTGTTCTAATTCATTAACTGCTTTTTTATCCAAATGATTAAACGGCTCATCCAATACCAACACTTCAGGATCAAGAGCCAATATCTGTGCTATTGCAACTTTTTGTGCTTCACCACCTGATAATGAGCGTGCCGATCTTTTTGCAAGATCAGCGATATCTAATAATTCAATGACTTCGTTAACTTTCTTATGTCGTGTTTCCTTATCAACATGTTTTAATTTTAAACCCAGTTCAATGTTATTGTAGGCACTGCCTCTTAATAAATACGGGCTTTGTTGAACATACCCTACTCGCTTTTTACATTTCTCAATATTCTCTTGATTTATTACTTCTGATCCAAAACTCAATTCTCCCGCTGTTGCTAAATCAAGAAAAGCAAATAGATTAAGTAAGGTTGTTTTGCCTGAACCGTTAGGCCCAACAATCGCAACAATACCTGATTGCTTTATTTCAACATTAATATTCGACAATACACACGGCGAAGCAACTTCATCAGCATATTGATAATCAACACTTTTTAATTGATAGAGATTATTCATAATGCTGGTCACTTCGCTTTTAACTGAAATTGTTGAAGTACAGCATTAACTACAAAAGCAACTAGCAACAACATAAAACCTAGTGCCAAAGCAAATTCAAATTCGCCTTTGCTGGTTTCTAATGCAATCGCCGTAGTCATCGTACGTGTATAACCGTCTATATTCCCGCCCAGCATCATCGCAATACCGACTTCGCCAATGGCTCTGCCGAAACCTGTGACAATCGCGGCAATTAAAGCAAACCGAACTTCACTCATATAAATAATACTGCGTTGAAAATAACTCGCTCCTAATGCAGCACAGGTTTTTGCCAGTCGTGGATCAGCACTATTTACTGCGGAGATACACAAATTCCAGATGATAGGGATAATTAATGCGCACTGTCCTATCACCATCGCTGTAGGTGTATATAACAAGCCTAGATCACCCAACAAACCTTGTCGGTTTAATATGCCATACAGCAATAAACCAACAACGACGGTTGGTAATGCCATCAAAGTATTTAAACAGGCGAGTAAAAAGTTTTTCCCTTTAAAGTTATTTAACGCAACAACAACACCTAATGGCAGGCTAAATAACACAGCAATCAAAACGGCAATTAAAGAAACTTTTAATGATGTCCAGACAACATAAAAAAGTTGCTGATCAAAATTAAAAATTAAATTGAATGAAGAAATAACCGCATTAAGAAAAAAACTTTTGTTTTCATTTACAGAGCTTGCTTCTGCTATCTCATTTTTTTCAAAGTTGTTTACAGCATTAAATAATTGTTGCCCATGTAGTTTAAAATCATTAATGATTGTCTGTCCTTTCTCGCCTGTGAGAAAAGCGATATATTTTTCTGCGAGAGAACTATTTATGTGACCGTGTTTTTCAGGATTAACAGCAATAACATGATAGGGATTATATAAAAAGTCATCGCCTTGAAACTGTATAGTCAGATTCAAACGTTCTTTAAATGCGAGATAAGTACCACGATCTGTTAATGTATAAGCTTGTTCTTCATTCGCTAATAATAAAACAGAACCCATCCCTGAGCCGGCTTTTATATACCAAGCTCCTTCTGGGACTAAACTCGTTTGTTTCCATATAGCCTGTTCTTTTTTGTGTGTGCCCGATTCATCAGCTCTGGAAATGAATTTAAACTTATTAGTGAATAAGTTATTAAACGCCTCATTTATAGATTGAGTATCTTTAATTTTTGCCGGATCAGTTGCCGGACCAATAATAATAAAATCATTATGCATCACCTGATGTCGTTCCAGACCAAAACCCGATTGTATAAATCGTTTTTCATCTTCCGGTGCATGCGTTAAGACAATATCAACATCGCCCTGTTCTGCCAGACGCAGTGCCTGTCCACTGCCTACAGTAATGACATTTACTTTTACATTGTATTCCTTTTCAAAAACCGGATTCAGTTTAGTCATTAAACCGGAATCTTGCGTCGTTGTTGTAATGGCCAGGCGTAAAGTTTGACGTAAAGTTTCAGGTTCTGCTTTTACGAAAGAAAAAAAGAAACTTAAAAACAGTATCAGCTTAATTTTAAATATTATTTGCATTGTTTAAGTATTAAACACTTTGTGTTACCGTCTAAAACGCCTACTGTTGGTGCTTGACTTAAGTAATAGAGTAATTATGCTTTCAACACGTATGGAAACCATCGCATCCGAATGAAATTAGAATTTGAAACTGATATTAACGGCTATCAAGAAGCACGTAAATTTAAATTGCTGGTCGATTCCATCCTTAAGCATGAGGAACTGGATCAGTCTCTGAGTTCACTCGCCACTTCACTGCAACAACAATTACAAGAGTTTCTATCTAATCCCGAATTTGCTGATTTCACAGACAGTGGCTCTGAAGGTTTATACACAGCTAGCCATGATGAATCTGTCGGCACGAGCGTCAGTCGTTTTTTTAGCGGTTTATTCGGCCCGAGTAAACGGGAGATTGAATTAAGCAAACAACGCCAGGCACTGATCGCCAGAGCTGAGCATGCCGAACAATCGGCTTTCGAAGCTTTAGCCGAAACAGGGGAAATTGGCCGCGAACGTGATGAACTTAAGGAAAAGTTAAAACAACTCGAAGCACAGCTCGAAAACAGCAAATAAACTCCCAAATCACTTCTTTTAGTCCTGTTATTCCATCTTATTTAACGACTTGTGGCTGCTCAGATTGCGGCTGTTTTGTTTGAGTTCAAGGCAAGAAGGCGGACTTTACAAGTGTAAATGAGCACTCTTAACACTGAAATCGGGCAAAACAGGTGTGATCTGGGCAGTTACGGCCATTTTAGGCTGGAAATCAACCTATAGAACGGGTAATTTATCCCACCTTTTTTCGCGAACGTCATAGAGATATGAGTAAAAAACTGTTTATTACAACGCAAGGCTGCCAAATGAATGAATACGATTCAGCTCGAATGCTGGATACGCTTCAGGCTGCGCATAATATGACGCAAACACAAGATGCGGCAGAAGCCGATTTAATCTTGCTAAATACCTGCTCAATTCGCGAAAAAGCCCAAGAAAAAGTCTTT
>JBMZNW010000209.1:3165-3509 GCA_049619915.1 Gammaproteobacteria bacterium | reverse complement strand
ATAATTAGTTTAGTAGTGAATTAATGTTGTTTCCAAATTGTGACTAAAGTCATGCTTATATTTTTTTACTTATTTAACCCTTTTCAGATTTTTTCACGTTTATAGATTTATTATTGTGAGATAGAAGCTGGTTTACGAGTAGCTAAATTAGTGTTTACTTTATTTATTTATGGCAAGGGTTAAACTTCAAAAGATGGATTCTTTGAATAATTCTGATGAAGTATTAATGCAACGCTATGCTGAAGGTGATGTGGCGGCTTTTGAAGAATTATATACCCGTCATAAAGGTCCTGTTTACCGATACATGTTAAAACTATGTCGAAATGAAGCTATTGCAGAAGAGC
>JBMZNW010000209.1:0-3155 GCA_049619915.1 Gammaproteobacteria bacterium | reverse complement strand
TGTTTCAGGAAGTCTGGATGAAGTTGATAAATGCTAGGCAGAGCTATGTGGTTTCAGCGAAATTTACGACATATTTATATAAGTTGGCACATAATCATTTTATCGACTATTACAGGAAACAGAATATACGCGTTGTGCCTGAAAAATTAGATGAAACAGCAGAGGTGACAGAAGAAGTGCCAGATACGGCTTTTAATCCTGAGCAACAATTACAAACAGAGCAGACAATAGATCGGTTTAATCAAACATTAAATTCCTTGTCACAAGAACAGCGTGAAGTGTTTCTATTAAAGGAAGAAACAGGAATGAGCTTGCAGGAAATCGCCGAGACCATAGGCATTAATTATGAAGCAGCAAAAAGCCGTTTGCGTTATGCCATTAACAAATTGCGCGTAGTTGTGGAGTCATCATGAGTAAACACGAACAAGACGATAAAGTGTTAAATGATTATCTTGAAGGGCATTCAGAGATATCAAAAAGTTATCGTGCTGTTAATAAAGCAGAACCGTCAGTGTCAGTCGATGAAAAAATATTATCTGCCGCAAAAAATGCTATCGCTGAAGAAGAGTCTGGCAAGCTTGATATTAAGTTTCATAAATCATCTTGGGCAAAACCTGTTTCTATTGCAGCAGTCATCACCTTAAGTGTGAGTTTAATAATAACAATGCAAGAGCAAACAGGGCAGCCTTTAATTAGTGAACCGAAAAGCATGAATGATTCGTTAGTCTCGCCAACTACTAATACTTCTAAAACTGAAGCTGTTACATCTGATGCCGATGCGGTTTTTATTGAAGAAGCGGAAACGCAGTCTTTTTCAGATAGCGTGATCTCCGAACATGTTGCTCCAACATTAGACGCAGCTGAGAGTTATCGAGCAGAAAAACAAGCTCCTGAAGCAAAATTAGAAATAAGAGAGCGTTCGACTAAAAGCTTAATAGAACAGGGGAAATTAAAAAAGAAAATAGAGCGTTCAATAATAGCTGAAGAATCGTTATATTCGGATCCTGCGAAAGCTAATGTCAGTGATATTGTAAGTATCGATTCGATGTCATCAAATGATAAACAAGAACTGTTGTTAGAGATAAAGTCTTTGTTAGAGCAAGGAAAAGTAATCGAAGCAAAAGAAAAACTAAACCAGTTTCGCGAAAACTATCCAGCTTACTCAGAACAAACTATTAAAGAAGTTATTGGAGAAGAATTACTAGGCTTGCTAAACAGCGAATAGTTTTATTGTGCTTAATGTAACTGACTGCTTGATTTCATTTTGAGAAAGTTTATCAATAACAGGTAATCCGTCATCTATTAAGTGTATGTGAAATGCAAGTTACAAATCGGATATAAAATTGGAAAGATTAAGATGATCTCTATGAATCACACATTTGTAGTTAATTTAAAATCTCTGACATCTATAGAATATTTTTTTATTCTAGATGCAACGGTTGTTGGTTTTATGCCTAGCATTTTTGCTACTCCATCATCGCCAAATACTTTGCCGTGACATTGTTTTAGAGCCAGAATTAAATTTCTGCGATCCATGTCTTTGAGTTCTAATTCAGTGAAGATTTTATTTTTTGTGCTAACTTTATAAGCAGTATCTTCAGATATGCTCAAGTTATCAAATTGTAATGAATCTGTTTTCGACAGAATGACTTGTCTTTCTATAATGTTTTCCAGTTCACGGATATTGCCTGGCCAATGATAGTTTTTAAGTTTTTCTATCCCGCTTAAAGAAATTTTTAAGTTATTTTTATTAATGCGCTTGGCAAAGCGTTGTAGAAAATGTTGCACCAGTATTGGAATGTCTTCTATACGTTTTCTTAAAGGCAAGGATTCAATTGGAAATACATTTAAACGAAAGTATAGATCTTCTCTAAATTTACCTAGCTCAACTTGTTTTTTTAAGTTTTTATTTGTTGCCGCGATGATTCTCACGTCAACATCGCGTGTTTTCGCATCGCCTACGCGTTCAAATTGTTGTTCCTGTAATACGCGAAGGAGTTTACCTTGTAAGTTTAACGGTATCTCGCCAACTTCATCCAGAAAGATTGTGCCACCATCTGCCAGTTCAAATCTGCCAAGGCGGTCTGAAGATGCTCCTGTGAATGAACCGCGAACATGACCAAAAAATTCGCTTTCGAATAAGTCTTCAGGTACCGCCGCGCAGTTTACGCGGATTAAAGAGCGTTCGGAACGGTTGCTCGCATCGTGAATGGCACGAGCGATGAGTTCTTTTCCTGTGCCAGATTCGCCTGTGACTAATACCGTTGTGTCTGTCGGCGCAACCAGATTGATTTGTTGAATAATAAGATTGATAGCAGGGCTGTTACCTAGTATTTTTTGATGATTATATTCTTCACTGATCTCTTCTTGTAAATAAGCATTTTCTAATTCAAGTCTGTTTTTAAGTTCCTGTACTTCATTCAAGGCTGAAATTAAGCGTTTTTGATTGTTTAACTTTTCTGTTACATCACGAAAGACAATCACAGCGCCGGCGATAAAGCCATTTTCACGAATAGGTGTACTTGTGTATTCAACATGAATGGGTTTACCGGATTTTGTCCAGAACACATCGTTATCAACCGTATGTACTTTGCCATCACGAAACGCAGAAAAGATAGGGCACGTTAGCGCATCAAAATGTGAACCGTCTTGATGACTATAATGAATCATACTGTGCATATTACGTCCTGCTAACTCTTCAACTTCATAACCAAGTAATTTTTCTGCTTGAGGGTTAATAAAGGTCGTCATACCATTTGCATCGACGCCATAAATTCCTTCGCCAACGGCATCCAGTATTAATTGGTTCCTTCTTTCAAATTCCTGAAATACTTTTTGTACGTGGTTCCAATGGCCAATGCCAGATTTAAAATGTTGTTCAGCATTAGAGTTTCCTCTTCGCAGTTCCAGTTCATCTGAGCTTTGTATGCTCATGAATAAGTAATTTTTTTCATCATCATGAATACTTCTGCATTGAATCTCTAAACGGATATCACCATTAGGGCATTGAATGATTAAGTGATCACACCATGCAGAACCTTTTTCTATGGCTTGTGTGCTAAATACTTGTAATGCAGGAAAACTAGGGGCAAATAGACTACTGATCTTTGTGTTCGTAATTTCTTCTTTGCTTAAACCTAATAAGCGGCAAGCTT
>JBMZNW010000208.1:0-3531 GCA_049619915.1 Gammaproteobacteria bacterium | reverse complement strand
TCCTATAGAAAATATTAAGCAGGTATTGCCAGAACTGTTAGATAGTTTGTCTGATAATGCTTGGTTAGAGTCTGCGCAGGCAATAATGACAACAGATACCATTGCTAAAGCTGTTTCTAAACAGATCACTATTGAAGACAAAACGATCACTATTACTGGTATGGCGAAAGGTTCAGGAATGATAAAGCCAAATATGGCGACAATGCTGTCATTCATAGCAACTGATGCAAACGTATCTAAAAATGCGTTGGATGAAATCTTGTTAAATGCGGTGAATAAAAGCTTTAATAGAATTACTGTTGATGGTGATACATCAACAAATGATGCCTGTGTTCTGTTTGCTACAGCAAAAGCAAATAATTCAATTATTGAAAGTAATGGTTCTAATGAATATCTTCAATTACAGGCAGCAATAGTAAGCGTCTGTCAACAATTAGCACAGGCGATAGTCAGAGATGGTGAAGGCGCTTCTAAGTTTATTTCTGTTCAGGTAAACGAAGGTAAGAATGAGCAAGAGTGTCTTGCTGTTGCTTACAAGATTGCAGAATCACCGCTTGTTAAAACAGCCTTTACTGCATCAGATCCAAATTGGGGAAGAATTCTGGCTGCTGTTGGCAATGCAGGTATTGATGATTTAGATATTGATAATATCAGTATTTATCTTGATGATGTTTGTATTGTTGAAAATGGTTGTCGTTCGCAAACATATACAGAAGAAGATGTAAAGAAAGTAATGCTACAGGAAGAAATAAAGCTATCTGTATGCCTTAATAGGGGCGAGAACATAGAAGAAGTTTGGACAACAGATTTGTCACATGAATATATTACTATTAATGCCGAATACCGCACCTGAGTGAATACCCGAATACATGTCGCCGTCGGTGTCATTTTTAGTTCCGATAAGAAGCAAGTTTTAATTTCCAAAAGAAAATCTCATCAACACCTTGCTGGTTTATGGGAATTTCCTGGTGGCAAAGTTGAAAAAGATGAAGATGTTCGCCGCGCCTTAGAACGTGAGTTATATGAAGAATTAGGAATTAAAGTAAAAGAAGTAAAGCAACTCACAACCATTTCTTATGATTATTCTGATAAGCAAGTCTTGCTTGATGTTTGGCAGGTTAATGGATGGAGCGGTGAACCTGAGTCTAGAGAAAACCAGGAATTAAAATGGGTAAAAGTTGATGAGTTAAGCTGTTATGACTTTCCCGAAGCTAATAAGCATATTATCCAGTCGTTATTGTTAAAACCTGTTTATCTTATCAGTCCAAAATCGTATGAGAATGCTAATGATTTTATCTCAAAAATTGAGCAATGCTTTAGTGCTGGTATAAAACTATTTCAGCTTAGATTAGAGTCGAAAATAGAACCTGAATATTCGCAGTTGATTAAGCGACTAAGTCAATTAACACAAAACAATGATGTTAAATTTATTCTTAACGGCAAACCTTCTGATATAAAAAAACATAATGTTGATGGTATACACATAAAGTCCAAAGAGTTATTTAACTTTAATGAAAGACCAATGAGTGAAGAATTTATACTCGGTGCATCATGCCACAATGAGAAAGAGTTACTTCAGGCTGAAAAATTAAATGTAAATTATGCTTCCCTTTCGCCTGTAAAAAAGACATCAAGTCATGCTGATAGTGTTCCATTAGGATGGGATGCTTTTCAAATTTTAAGTAAAAAAGTGACGTTTCCTGTTTATGCTCTTGGTGGCATGAGTTTTAATGATTTGGAAATAGCAAAATCTAATAATGCTTATGGTATAGCAATGATTAGTGCAATATGGAATGAGCTTGAAAATATTAAAGGACACCTCTAAACATAAACGTTGCTTGTTTAATGTCTTTGTTCCGGCGTTTGCATAATCTCATCTTCTATACTGTTTTCTGAAATACTGTAGTTTTCACTAACCCATTCACCTAAATCAATTAATCTGCAACGTTTTGAACAAAAAGGCCGGTATGGGTTTGTTGAAGTTAATTCAGCTTCTTTTTCGCAAGTTGGACAATATGCTTTGTTAATCATAATGCACAGCAATGTAGTTCAAATTCTATATCGTTACCTGATTGAGTAGGTCTATTGCTAGTAACAGTGTCTTCCATAAATCGTATAGTAAAACGCTGTTTGCCGCCGCTTATTTCAGGGTAATAACGCGTGGCAGTCGGTAATAGCACTCTTATTAACTGGCAAGGTGTGTTTGATTCAATAGCTTGTTGATAAAAACCCGAACATGCTTTTTCTTTTTTTGGATTACAACTATTTCTAATCATGTCTAATGCAAGATAAGTCGCTTTTTTTATTGGTTGGATATCTCTTGACCAATGAGCAAGATCATCCTGTTTTTTCGCATCACTCTGATTAAGCCAGTAATGGAATCGTGGTAAATCAAAATTACATGCGCCACCTGGGATATTTGTACGTTGTTTAAAACTTGTTACTAGTTCATCTTCTTTTAAAGTAGTACCAGGTTGGTAAGTATTACTTTTAAGCTCTACAGCCAGTTCACATATCTCACTATTTAATTTTTTTAATCTTGTTTGATCAACTGCTGGGTTATTTTCCAAAGCAGATAACATACCTGAGTGCCGTTCCAATTCTTTGATTAATTCAGCTTTAAAGTCAGAACGACTTAATAGGTCGTTGATTTCGAGAAAACCTTCAAGAATATCTCTGTAGTCCCATTCATCTATCGCATTCTCTGAACGATTTTTTATAAGTTCGAACAGGTGTTCTAAACGTAACAGGTTTCTCATCCTTTCGTTTAAAGGTTGTTCGAATATTATTTTATTTTGCATAGTGTAAAATCAGTCTTTATTTAGAGTGATTATTTATTTTTTTCAGGTTTATAGCTACTTAGATTAATATATTTTTCATGTAATATCTTAACTGAACTATTAAGTCCTTCAATACTAAGGTTATTTTCAATAATATCGTCAGCATATTTCAGTCGTTGTTGGCGGTTTACCTGAGATTTAATGATTCTTTCTATGTTTTCTTCAGAAGTGTTATCTCTTTGCTGGGCACGCTGAATTTGCACTTTTTCGGCAGTATCCACTACCAATATCCGGTCAAACCGATCCATAGCATTTGTTTCAATTAGCAAAGGAATGACGATCAAACAATAGGGGTAATTAATTTCAGCGATTTGTTTTTCTATTTCTTCATATATTGCTGGATGTAGAATCTGTTCGAGTTTTTCTTTCGCTTTACTATCATTAAAAATGATGTTGCGTAATTTCTCTCTGTTTAGTTCTCCTTGCTTTGTTAGCAATTCATTATCAAATGTATGGATAATTTTTTTTAAGCAAGGTTGACCGGGCGTAACTACATTTCGGGCGATGATATCAGAGTCGATAATAGGCGTACCTAACTTTTCAAATTGATTTGCAACAGTTGTTTTTCCACTGCCTATGCCACCAGTGAGAGCTACGCGTAAAACAGACGTCATTAAAGTGCAGTATTAAGGTAAGCAGACATCAGATAGGAACCCCATAACATATAAACCCAACCGGCAGTTGCTAAATA
>JBMZNW010000207.1:0-3538 GCA_049619915.1 Gammaproteobacteria bacterium | reverse complement strand
CAGCAACTGAAAGATTGTAATTTAGTAAATATAAAAACCATGCTCCACCGCCTAAGGCAAACGGCAAGAAACCCATGATTAATAATACATCGCTTAACTTTTTGAAATTCAAATAGAGTAATAAAAATATAATAAAAAAAGTAATTGGTATGACAATAGTTAACCGCTCCATTGCTCTTAACATATACTCATATTGACCAGACCAATTTATTGAGTAACCCGGAGGTAAATCTACATTCTTCGAAACATGTTCTCGTGCTTCACTCACATAACTTCCAAGATCGCGCCCCTTGGTATCAACAAAAATCCACCCATTGATACGTGCATTCTCACTTTTAATCATTTGTGGTCCATCTGTTACATTAACCGTTGCAACATCGCCCAATGGAATTCTTGCGCCTGCAGGTGTAACTATGGGTAACAAACGTATTTGTTCGAGGGAGTCTCGAAGTTCATGTGGATAACGAATATTGATCGGATAGCGTTCTAGACCTTCAACCGTTTCAGTAACGTTCATTCCACCCACTGCTGTACGTACAATATCTTGAATATCGTTGATATTTAAACCTAGTCTTGCAGCATTGATTCTATCAATATCAACAGTAAGGTAACGACCACCAGCTACACGCTCGGCATAAACCGATGCCGTACCAGGAACATCCTTAAGTGCTTTTTCAATTTGACGACCAATATCTTCGATAACCTTAAGATCGATACCCGCTATTTTTATACCGACAGGTGTCTTAATCCCCGTTGCTAACATATCGATGCGTGTTTTTATTGGCATGACCCAGGCATTGGTAATACCAGGTAATTTAACCAAACTATTAAATTCCGCTTTAAGCTTTTCAAGCGTCATCCCTTCACGCCATTCATCACGAGGTTTCAATCGGATCAATGTTTCTACCATTGTTAAAGGAGCTGGATCAGTTGCAGTTTCTGCACGACCTATTTTCCCAAATACACTTTCAACCTCAGGTACGGTACGAATTAATTTATCCGTCTGTTGTAAAATTTGTTGCGCTTTCCCTATCGATATAGCTGGCAATGTTGTTGGCATATACATCAAATCGCCTTCGTCTAAATCAGGCATAAATTCACTACCTAATTGTGTAAACGGCCACAGTCCAACAACCATAGTTATTAAAGCAGCAAATACTATTGTCACAGGGAAACGTAGTACTGCATGTATGACAGGTTTATAGAGTACAATTAATATACGTGTGATGAAGTTTTTATCTGAAGAGACAACTCGCCCCTTAATAAAATAGCCTAATAAAACAGGCACTACTGTTACAGCAAGAAGAGTTGCTGATAACATTGCATATACCCATGTAAATGCTAACGGCGAGAACATACGGCCTTCCTGAGCCTGCAATGTAAAAATAGGCAATACACTTAGTCCGGTAATCAGTAATGAAAAGAAAATTGGTGGGCCCACTTCTGTCGTTGCTGCGACAATAGTTTTCCAATGATCGTTATCATCATTTTTACGTTCAAGATGTTTATGAACGTTATCAATCATCACGATGGCAGCATCAACCATGACGCCAATAGCAATCGCAATACCTCCTAAAGACATAATGTTGGCATTGATGCCTTGTACATTCATAATGATAAATGCCATTAATATTCCAAGAGGAAGACTGATAATAACAACCAGAGCAGATCTAAAATGTAGTAGGAAAATAATACAAACAAGCGCTACTAAAACTAGTTCCTCGATTAATGCGTCTTTTAAAGTTTTAATTGCTCGATCAATTAATCCGGAACGGTCATAAGTCTCAACGATTTCTACACCATCGGGTAAACCTTGTTGCAGTTCATTTAATTTATCTTTAACTGAATTGATTACTTTTTTAGCATTTTCTCCCCAACGCATTACAATAATACCGCCGACAACTTCACCTTCGCCGTTCAGTTCTGCAATACCACGTCTCAACTGTGGTCCAATACGGACTTGTGCTACATCTTTAAGTAGTACGGGTGTACCTCTAGCATTGACACCGAGAGGAATGTTACGTAATTCTTCCAAACCAGTAATATAACCAGTGACCCTGACCATATACTCAGCTTCTGCCATTTCAATAACGGATGCACCCGCTTCCTGATTCGCTTTTTTTATGGCATTACTAATTTTAGATATTGGAATGTCATAAGCACGTAACTGGTTTGGATCGACAACAACTTGGTATTGTTTAACCATGCCACCAACCGTAGCGACCTCCGCTACACCTGGGACGGTTTGTAATTCGTATTTAAGAAACCAGTCTTGAATTGAACGAAGTTGTGATAAATCATGATTCCCTTTGCGATCAACTAATGCGTATTCATATACCCAACCGACACCTGTTGCATCTGGACCTAATTCTGGTTTTGCACCTGCTGGTAAACGACTGGTAACTTGACTTAAGTATTCAAGCACGCGTGATCGTGCCCAGTATAGATCCGTTCCTTCTTCAAAGATGACATAGACATAAGAGTCACCAAAAAAAGAATACCCCCTAACAGTAACGGCATAAGGTACTGACAGCATGGCCGTTGTTAATGGATAAGTAATTTGATCTTCAACAACCTGCGGTGCCTGTCCTGGATATGGCGTTTTTATAATAACTTGTACATCTGAAAGGTCAGGTATCGCATCTACTGGCGTCTGTTTTATGATAGCCACACCACTTAATAAGACGATTATGGTAACAAGAACGATCAAAAATCTGTTACTGATTGACCAACGTATAATTTGCTCAATCATGTTTTATTCCTTGTTCATTTCAGCATGTTCCATCGGATGATCACTCATATCATCTTCAACGGGTTGCATACGATTTAAACTTGCTTTGAGATTTGATTCAGAATCAATTAGAAATTGTGAAGAGATAACAATTTTGTCGTCTTCATTTAAACCAGAAGTAATTTCAATCCAGTCACCACTCTCCAAACCAGAAGTAACTTCCTGCGCTTGAAAGCGTCCTTCTCCAAGCGCTTTTATAACGCGTTCTTGATGTGCGTCTCGAATTAACGCTTCTCTTGGAATACTGATAACATCTTTCTTCTCTCCAGTGAAAATAGTGACATGTGAATACATATTCGGTTTTAATTTTTCTTCCGAATTATCAAAACGTAAACGCACTCGCAATGTTCGAGTCACCGGATCAAGATCAGGGTAAATATATTCGACTGTTCCCTTCCAGATTGCACCTGGCATAGATGGTAACTTTGCTTCAGCATTTTGACCGATATCAACCCAATCCGATTGTCGTTCAAACACTTCTGCCAACAACCAAATCGTATCAAGATTAGCGATGCTTAAAATCTGAGTTTCTTGCTTAATATACATTCCTTCGCGTACACCAAGATTGATTAGCACACCTGATTGCGGCGCATAAAAACGAATGTTTTGAGTTACTTTCTTATCCTTTTCTAATCGATCAATTTGTGATTTTGAAATACCTAAGGCGGAAAGTTTTTCTTTTGATGCTGATGCTAATGATCGATTACCACTGGCCAAGGCTTGTAAAAATTCTTCCTGAGCATTGAC
>JBMZNW010000206.1:397-3559 GCA_049619915.1 Gammaproteobacteria bacterium | reverse complement strand
CGCATAAAGAACATTCAGAGGTTCTAGCACTACCGGGCGTAAATGTTTTTTCGCCGCATTATCAGCGTACTCATCGAAGTCTTTATAAAAAAGCGCACTTTGTTCGGCTAAGTCTTTTAAGGTTTCTGTGCGCTGCTTTTGTACCTCGATTAAATCTTCTAAATCAGGTCCATTTTCAATATCAACTTCCAATCCTTTAAATATTTGAGCAAGAGGTTCTTTTAATAATTCATTCTCAGTATTTTTTAAGTAATGCTGATTTAACCAAAGCAGCTTTTCCGGATTAATACTCGAAGCGGATTTATTCACGTCTTTAATATCAAACTCAGCGATCATTTCTTCGATAGAAAAAATTTCCTGATCCCCTTTAGACCAACCAAGACGCACTAAATAATTTAATACCGCCTCTGGCAAATAGCCCTCTTCTTTATACTGCAAAACACTCGCGGCACCGTCTCGTTTCGATAATTTCTTACCATCCGGGCCAAGTATCATGGGGATATGCGCATAATTTGGAATAGGCGCATCTAAAGCTTTCAAAATATTAATTTGTCTAGGCGTATTGTTTAAATGATCATCGCCACGAATTACATCAGTAATGCCCATATCCATATCATCAACAACAACGGTTAAATTATAGGTAGGTGTACCATCTGAACGGGCAATAATTAAATCATCCAGTTCACTATTTTCAAAAAAAACACGTCCTTGAACATGGTCATTAACTACCACTTGCCCTTCAGTCGGGTTTTTAAATCGAATCACAGAGTTTGTGTCTGTTATATTTAAGAAACGGCAATGCCCATCATAACGTGGCTTTTCACCGCGTGACATCGCCTCTTCTCTAACCTTATCTACGCGCTCTTTCGAACAAGTACAACGATAAGCATGCCCGGTTTCTAATAATTGATTGATAATTTCTTTATAGCGGTCAAACCGCTGTGTTTGATAATAAGGCCCTTCATCATGTGCGAGGCCTAACCATGCCATACCATCCAAAATAACCTGAACGGCTTCATCTGTAGAACGCTCACGGTCAGTATCTTCAATACGTAAAACAAATTCGCCCTGATGATGTTTTGCATATAACCAGGAAAATAACGCCGTACGAATACCGCCAATATGTAGCAAGCCGGTAGGACTAGGAGCAAAACGTGTTTTTACACTCATAAAAAATATTTAATAATTAACTAAGCAGTTTCTATTTCAAATTGGTCTAGATTAATCGCTATGTGCTTCTCAGCAATACCTAACATAACGATGACCCTGTCTTTGGATTGTTTTTCAGAAAAAATTGCCTCATAACCTTCAAAAGGTCCTGAATTAATACGCACTTTATCACCTTGCTTATATTCTTTATCGGGCAGACAAACCAAACCATCTTCATTTTCACGTTTGCGAATGTGTTCAATTAACGTATTAGGAATACGCGCCGCCTCAACACCAAATCGTACTAATTTTTGAACACCAATCGTCGAACGTATAGGCCCCCAGTCATCTTCTTGATTATCTAGGTGAATAAACAAATAGCGAGGAAACATGGGTGCAGGCGCTTTTACAGAACGCCCACCTTTTTTTCTTAAGCCCAGAATTTTAGGCAAATAAGCTTCGTAGTCCTGGCGTTCCAAATTATCAAGAGCAATATCTTCTTGAGAAGGTTTTGTATAAATTAAATACCACGCGCGCATAATCTTATTTAAAACTTAATACCGTCTATTAAGTATTCTGAAATAACCATGATGTGATAGACGAACGTTGCTTTTCATACGCACGAATTTCATCAGCATAATTTAACGTTAAACCAATATCATCCAAGCCTTCTAACAGACGTTCTTTCAAACCAGCATCAATATCAAACGAGTATTTTTCTTTTCTATCCGTCTCGACAAATTGCTCTTCAAGATTAACCGTTATTTTTAAGCCTTCACTATCCTGAGCAGCATTAAATAATTCGTCTATTTCTTCTGTTTTTAAACGAATCGGTAAAAAACCATTCTTAAATGAATTACTGTAAAAAATATCGCCAAAGCTTGGTGCTAACACGGCTTTTAAACCAAAGTCGGTAATTGCCCAAACAGCATGCTCTCTAGATGAACCACAACCAAAGTTCTCTCTCGCTAGTAAAATTTCTGCTTTATCATATGGCGACTGGTTTAAAACAAAATCAGGATTCAGCTTTCTTACTTGATTTTCTTCTAAGAGATTAGCCGTATCAAGATAACGCCATTCATCAAACAAATTCGGTCCAAAACCACTGCGTTTAATCGATTTTAAAAATTGCTTTGGAATAATCGCATCAGTATCAACATTAGAACGATCTAACGGTGCTACAATTCCAGTAAACGTTTTAAATTTTTCCATTAGCCTTACCTTAAAACTTTCTTACATCAACAAAGTGACCTGCTATCGCAGCAGCAGCAGCCATGCCCGGACTAACTAGATGTGTACGTCCACCCGGTCCCTGTCGACCTTCAAAATTTCGATTAGACGTTGAAGCACAGCGTTCACCGGCTTTCAATTGATCCGGATTCATACCCAAACACATGGAACATCCAGGCTCGCGCCATTCAAAGCCTGATTCTTTGAAAATTTCATCAAGCCCTTCTTCTTCTGCTTGCTGTTTTACCAAACCCGAACCAGGAACAACCATAGCCAACTTCACAGCATCCGATATTTTTTTACCTTTAATAATATCTGCTGCTTCTCTTAAATCTTCTATTCGAGAATTGGTGCAAGAGCCAATAAAAACCTTATCAATATTTATATCAGTGATAGAGGTATTCGCTTTCAAATCCATATACTTCAAAGCATTCTCAATGCCTTCACGTTTAACATCGCTGCTTTCCTGCTCTGGATCAGGCACAGTATTACTGACAGACGTCACCATTTCAGGCGAAGTACCCCAAGTCACTTGTGGTTCTATTGATGCCCCATCAAGTTCAATAACTTTGTCAAACTGAGCACCATCATCACTTTTCAGCTCATGCCAAATCTCAACTGCTCGCTGCCAATCTTCACCTTTAGGGGCATAAGGACGACCTTCGACATAATCCAGCGTTGTCTGATCAACCGCAACTAAACCAACACGAGCACCTGCTTCAATGGTAAAAACTGAAGCCTGCCAGTGTTTAGCATTGTCATTGTTGATGTTAGAAGTCAGCT
>JBMZNW010000206.1:0-387 GCA_049619915.1 Gammaproteobacteria bacterium | reverse complement strand
GCTTCAATGGCCATATTACAAACGGTCATACGGCCTTCCATTGATAAGGCTTGTATTGCATCACCAGCAAACTCGATTGAATAACCTGTACCACCTGCAGTACCAATTTCACCAATAATGGCAAGCACAATATCTTTTGCGGTAATACCTTTACCAACCTGTCCATTGACTTTAATTAACATGTTTTTTGCTTTCTTTTGAACTAAGCACTGTGTCGCTAAAACATGTTCAACTTCTGAAGTACCAATACCAAACGCCATCGCACCTAAAGCACCGTTGGTTGATGTATGTGAATCACCACAGACAATCGTCATTCCAGGCAAACAAGCGCCTTGCTCTGGCCCAATAACATGCACAATACCTTGACGTTCATCAAACATATCAAAC
>JBMZNW010000205.1:0-3584 GCA_049619915.1 Gammaproteobacteria bacterium | reverse complement strand
TAACGTTAAGCGCTCGCCCGATGAGGTGCAACTCATCAGACGAGCTAATCACAACTAACTAATATGGAGTTAATTATGACTGCTCATAATTGTACGGCATCTGCTGCCGATCTGGAAAACACATCTTATCTTTATCCCGTTATTACCTTATCTAAAGCACTGCATGTCGCAGAAGACACAGGCGATTACGGAAAAGAAAACAAGAAACTCAAAAAACAATCAATGCAAGTGATTGCAAAGCATTACAGCGACATATCCAAAAACGACTTGAACCTCTCAAGCCGATATTGCCGACGCGGTTATATCAAACTTTCGACGATCTGCATTTATTTCTAAAAAAGCACGACACCATCGATCTGTTTGATCTGCTTATTGAGTTCAATATCAGTAACGATGAAATACCAGCACAAAATATGGCGGCATTAATGGCAGCGCTTGATGCAGATGTACTGATTGAACTAGAGCAACATGACATCATGAATGCAGCCTCATTCATACGTGATACGATGAAATACGATGTAGTCCGTTGGAGCCTGAAAGAAGATAAGAAAGAGCGAGAGACTAAGAAAGATAAGTCGTAACGTCATCTAAATATAAAAATATAATTAGGCCGAAGTAATGTTGTTCTTATTGCTTCGGCTTTTTTGTTGAGAGAGTTTATTTAGCTTTACCACGTTTAATTTTACAACCAGAAGACGTTACCTAACTAACGCTTCCTCAACCTCATCTCTTTTATCTTTGCCAACTAATAATTCAATTAGCTGTAATGCAAAATCCATAGCGGTACCGGGGCCGCGAGAGGTGATGACTTTGCCATCTATGACAACAGCTTCGCCGGTAATATCAGTTTCGTTGTTTGAATCAAGTACAGTGGGATAACAAGTTGCTTTTTTGTCTTTAAGCAAACCAGCGCTTGATAGTACTTTCGGTGCGGCGCAGATAGCAGCGGTAAACTTTTCACTGTTTGCCATTTTAATTAATAGCTTTTTTATTCTGATATCGTTGTCCAGATGATCTGCACCGGGTAGGCCACCGGGCAATACAACCATGTCGTAATCGTCTTTTAGTGCTGTGTCTAAATCAGTATCAGGTATAAGGACAGTCTTGCGGCTTGCCGTTACCGGTTTTGAATCGAGTCCGGCAGTAACAACATTAATTTCAGCGCGTCTTAGTAAATCAATGATAGTGACTGCTTCTAGTTCTTCACATCCCTGCGCTAGCGGTACTAGTACGTTGGGCATATTTTTTTCCTATGGTGGTCTCTTTAACTAATGATTTGATGCTGACTAATTTAACGCCGTATTTACTCAGGTTTTGTAATTCATCGTTTAATACTTCAATCGTAGTGATATGAGGATGGCCTATGCCTAGTGCAGAGCCTTTACGTTTTGCAATTTTAACGAGTTGTTTGAACTGCTGGCGTATACTTTTCATATCTTGTTTATGGTCAAGAAATACATCGCGTGTTAAATACGGCACATTACTTTCTTTTGCTACCTTTGCCGCGACACTGTTATCGCTAGTTAAGCTATCAACATAAAACTGGCCATTATTTTTTATACTTTCCATTAACCATTGCATGTGACCTGGGTGACGCGTTAATAAGCTGCCCATATGATTGTTGATGCCGATTAAGTTTGGTACAGCTTTGATATTAATATTTAGTGTTTTTAAAAACTCTTCCTTGGTCATGTTTAAGGTTAGTGCGCCGGGACCAAGAAACTCATTTTTGTCCATGACTTCGGCCTGCATTGGTTGATGCAATAAAATGTCTTTGCCTTTTTGGTGAGCAATGGCAGACACCTTTGCGGTATGTGGACCATGAGGAAGTATTGCATAAGCAATAGGGCCGGGAAGAGCAAGTGAGCGTAAGTCTTCTTTAAATTTGTATCCTAGATCATCTATTAAGATAGCAATAGTCGGCGTGTTTGTTGGTTCGCTTTGAACGTTTGTCGTGAAAAGAACGACCGCAAAAGATAATAATAAAAATAATTTATTTTTACTTTTGTTCACGTCCATATGAATCATTAACCTGTATTTTTCATTTGTATAGTCAATGCTTTCAATACATTTAATGCTTCATATAGTTGATAGTCCGTTTCAGCAAGTGAAGGTTTATTTTTATCTTCTTTCTTTTTTGATGCTGCTTTGCTGTCTTCTTCATCGTTACCATTATCAAGGTGGCCACTAAGCTCTGATTCTTTAACAAGACCGAAGTTATTCGTTTGTTCACTATTAACACGGATATTTTCGATGATGATATCCGGTTTAATACCAGAAGCCTGAATAGAGCGGCCTGATGGTGTGAAGTAACGAGCTGTCGTCATTTTTACCGCCGCTTCACTATTCATCGGTAGAATCGTTTGCACTGAACCTTTACCAAAAGTTTGTTCGCCCATGATGATAGCGCGATTATGATCTTGTAATGCGCCGGCAACAATTTCAGATGCTGAAGCAGAGCCGCCATTTACGAGTACAATGATCGGTGCGTCTTTTAATACATCGGAAGGTTTTGCTGTGAATTTCAGTTTTGATTCAGAGATACGACCTTCGGTATAGACAATCATGCCGCTATCTAAAAACAGATCTGAAACACCAACAGCGGCATTTAATATACCACCGGGGTTATTTCTTAAATCAAGAATTAAACCATTTAGTTTTTCTTTATCTTTATCCGCTTCCTTTTTTAGTTTATCGACTGCTTTACGTAAGTCTTCTGCGGTATGCGTTTGGAAGTTAGATATTCTGGCATAGCCAAAACCGGGTTCGAGTATTTCACTGCGAACACTTTGTGCTGTAATGATAGCGCGAGTGATGGTGAATTCGAGCGGTTTTTCCTGTCCTTCACGAGCGATAGATAAATCGATATCGGTACCCGGTTTACCGCGCATAATATCAACGGCTTCATTCAGCGACATGCCCCTTATTGATTTTCCATCGAGTTTAATAATTAAGTCACCGGCTTCGATACCTGATTTTTCTGCGGGCGTACCGTCAATCGGCGAAATCACTTTGACATAACCATCTTCCATACCGATTTCGATACCTAGTCCACCGAATTCTCCGGAAGTCCCTTCCTGTAGGTCTTTATAGGATTCTTTATCGAGATAAGCCGAATGTGGGTCAAGACCTTCAAGCATGCCTCTTATTGCATTTTCAATTAATTCTCGATCATCAATTGTTTCAACGTAATCACTTTTAATTTTTGCAAACACTTCTGTAAAAGTGCGCAATTCGTCCAGCGGCAGAGTACCGTCTTTATCTTCTACCTTGTTTTCTTCGGTATTGGCTATTGCTAAAGAAACCGAGAAAGTCATCAGCAAAAAAGTAAATATCAGGTTTTTAGTTTTATACATTCGTCGCTCCATCCGAAAGGACTGTGTTATTTCATTTTATGCTTAAAGCCATAAGTCTAAATTCATGATCATAAACCCATGTGCTCAAGCATACTCGGGTAAAAGTATCTCTGACAACTACTTAATAGATAAGTGCGATATAAATAAAGATTTATAGGTTCTTAGCCTCGACACCATCCTGATGGATTCAGAGGTTCCGCTCCTTTTCTTATCTCAAAATAAAGTGCA
>JBMZNW010000204.1:3222-3607 GCA_049619915.1 Gammaproteobacteria bacterium | reverse complement strand
CTGATTATTCTGCCGATATTGTAGCCAAAGTTTAGTGCTAATCTCTTTTGCGAAGCATTAGACTCTTCTGACAAGAACATTAATGCCGATAAAATCCCGCCGCACATTCCAAGGCAATGCAGTGTACTGAATAGACCAAGATTAAATGCAATTAATAATTGCATGGATTAATTAAAACGTTCGGTGATTTAAAAAACTGTATTTACCAGGCATCAATCAAGTAATTTTATTAGTTGATTCAAACATGGATTGTAATAAAGGCAAATTCTCTATAACTATCTCTCTCTTGTTTGTTTTTATTAATCCATCTTTTTTTAGTTTCGTTAGCAAACGACTAACTGTTTCTGTCTGAAGACCGAGATAATTTGCTATTTCATTTCTCGAC
>JBMZNW010000204.1:0-3212 GCA_049619915.1 Gammaproteobacteria bacterium | reverse complement strand
ACATGGTGAGATTAAAGCTTTTCGCTGAATAACCGAGTCTTTGAAAGCGTTTCGATAAACTTAATAAAAATATAACAATGCGCTGCTCTGCAGTATTATTATTTATATTTAATAGCATTTTATTTTCATTGCTAAATTCCCTACCCATTAAACGAAACATTTGTTTTTGCAGCTCAGGTAACTCTAAACAAATTTCATGTAATTTTTCATAGGGCATTGAACAAAAACTGGCTGATTCCAGTGCAACGGCATAACAAGTATGTTTCTCATTTTCCAATGCATCAAAACCGAGTATTTCTCCTGGGAAATAAAATCCGATTATCTGTTCGTCGCCGTTTTCATTAATAATAAATAATTTTACTGAACCTGACTTCACAGCATAGAAAGAGTTAAAAACATCGCCTTCCCTAAAGAGATACTCGCCCTTAACAAAGTTTTTTGTATTTCTAACAATGAGATTTAATTTTTCGATATCAACCTTATTTAGTCCACGCGGCACACATAATTCATATAAATTACATTTCGAACATGAAGCACGAAATTCAGAAAAATTTATAACATTATTTGTCATAATCTCTATTTCCAGACCGTTTAATTATTAATTACTTTTTCAGGCCAATCGCTTAAATTAAGGTAAATTCTTTTCCAGAACTTTCCCGTTAGTTTCATTGATTAAAACTTCTATTAAATCTATTTGTTTACAAAGTAGTGTTTTGTCAGTCGAACGTAAGACAATATTGACGCCTGGTTTGCCTTGTTTGAAATAAGGATAACTACCGATGCTCACCTCTTCACATTCGTTCTGAATGTTTTTCATACCTTCTGCAATTTTACTTTCAGTCAAGTCAGTACCAATACTTGCCGTTAATATTGGCGGCCCACCTACTAGGCTACCGATTAATGATTGAAACATCGCTTGCATAATGTTCGGCACACCAGCAAGCACAAACACATTGTTAATCTGATAAGCTGGAGCTGCACTGACAGGGTTTTCAATCAACGAAGCGCCTTCTGGAATATCGGCCATTTTTAAACGTGCTTCGGTAAGCGCTCCCGGCTCATAATATTCATCCATAATGGCGACGGCTTCCGGGTTGCGAAGTACTTTTACGTTAAATGCTTTTGCGATAGATTCTGTCGTAATGTCATCGTGTGTTGGGCCTATGCCTCCGGTTGTAAAAACATAATCATAGTTTTCTGAATAGTGTTCTACTTTATTGATAATAGTTTGTTCAACATCCGGAATGATGATGACTTCGTCCAGAGCAATGCCTAACTTCTCAAGCTCTTTACCAATATAAGAAATATTTTTATCTTGTGTTCGACCTGACAATATTTCATTACCAATGACAATAACGGCAGCTGTTTTTAAATTTTTGTTATTCATATCTATTTATTTGAAAGTACAGAATCATTTAATCTGGATGTATTTTATCACTGCTACTTTTAAATTTTTATGTATTCTAAACTGAAGAAAGATAATAGAGAGCTAAAACATACTCCCAGCAGTTTCTTTTATAATTCATACAAAATATATGGCCTAAAATAAAAAAGCCAACTGCATTTCTACAGCTGGCTTTTTATAACTGTTTCAATTCTTTAAAAAGAATTATGCAGCTTGCACCGGAATACGATCTTTTATTCTGGTAATATTGTTTTCTTCATCAAGATAAACCAATGTCGGTTTAAATTTTGGCATTTCAGTTTCATTAATTCGGCCATAAGCACAAATAATGACGCGATCACCCGGGTTTGCTTTATGTGCAGCAGCGCCATTTACAGAAATGATTTTTGAACCTTCTTCGGCACGGATGGCGTAAGTCGTAAACCGCTCACCATTCGTAATATTGTAAATGTCAATTTGTTCGTATTCATGGATACCGGCTTTATCCAACAAATCGCCATCAATGGCACAAGAGCCATCGTATTCAAGTTCGGCATGTGTCACACAGGCCTGATGCAATTTAGCTTTTAATACTGTTAGTTCCATCATTAATTTTTTAATTGTTCGGTTAAAGTCTTGATATTAGCTGAAAAAGGCGTCAATCATAGGGTTGCACCGCAACATTGTCAATCAAACGGGCTTTACCTAACCATGCAGCGGCAATAATCACTAATTTTCCCTGTTTTGGTACCAATAATGACTCAGAATCGCATATTTTTAAGTATTCTGGTCTAAAACCGGCACTTTTTAAGTCAGAAATCGCCTCTTTTTCCAGTTTTTCGTGATTATCAGCACCTTTTTCGACCTTTTTAGCCACTTTTTTAAGCGTTTCGCACAATAATGAAGCTGTTTTTCGTTCTTTTTCAGTTAAATATTGATTACGTGAACTCATTGCCAAGCCATCTTTTTCCCGCATGGTCTCTGCGCCGATAATTTTTATGGGTAAATTCAAGCTCTTTACTAAACTTCGAATCACTAAAAGTTGTTGATAATCCTTTCTGCCAAAAATAGCGATGTCCGGCTGCACAATATTGAGCAATTTAGTCACTATCGTCGCCACTCCCTTAAAGTGTCCCGGGCGATATTCACCACAGTAGATTGAATCTAATGCTGGGACGGTGACTTCTGCCAACACATCACTTTTTGCTGGATAAATTTCATCGTTATCAGGAATAAAAACCAAATCAACATCCGAGTTATTTAATTGGCTCAGATCAGAGTCCAAAGTACGCGGATAACTGTCAAAGTCTTCGCCTTCAACAAATTGTGTCGGGTTAACAAATATAGTCACAACAATGTAATCAGCACATTCTTGTGCCTGCTTAACCAAAGACAAATGACCATCATGCAAATTTCCCATCGTAGGCACGAGGGCAATGGTTTTACCTTCTTGTCGAACAGTAGCGAGTTGCTCTCGCACTTCTTTAATTTGCCTTACTTGTCGCATTATTAAAAAGAATGCTGAGTCGTAGGGAATGTTTTACCTTTTACTTCGCTTACATAATTCGATATTGCCGTTTCAATCGAGTCGTTACCTTCGAGGAAGTTTTTTAAAAACCGAAACTTCTTTCCTGTTATTCCTAACATATCGTGAACGACCAGAACCTGACCATCACAATCAACACCGGCACCTATACCAATAGTCGGGACATTTAATTCCTGTGTGACATGCTTGGCAACATCGGCCGGAATACATTCAAACACCATACAATCACAACCTGCTTCTTCTATAGCCAGTGCATCTTGTTTTAATTTTTCTGCTGTTTCT
>JBMZNW010000203.1:231-3611 GCA_049619915.1 Gammaproteobacteria bacterium | reverse complement strand
GGATAGTCCGTTATTAAATCCTGTTGCATTAAATGATTCGATAAAATTGAAGAATCGCATTGTGATGGCACCGTTGACTCGTGCGCGTTCTGGTTCGGATCGTATTCCTAATGAGTTGATGGCGAAGTATTACCGACAGCGAGCCAGTGCAGGTCTGATTATTTCGGAAGCAACCGTTGTTTCAAAACAAGGTATAGGCTGGATCGATTCGCCTGGTATATATAACGATGAACAAACACAAGGCTGGAAGCGAGTTGTTGATGAGGTTCATGCAGAAGGGTGTCAGATGTTTTTGCAGTTATGGCATTGTGGCCGTGCATCGCATAGCGATTTCCATAATGGCGAATTACTGGTTTCTGCTTCGGCTATAAAAATAAATGGCGATGAAATTCATACTCCAAAAGGTAAGATGCCCTATGAAGTGCCTCATGCTCTTACCATTGATGAAATTAAACAGACGGTGATAGATTACAGAAATGCAGCAAAACGTGCAAAACAGGCTGGATTTGATGGTGTAGAGATACACAGTGCGAACGGTTATTTGCTCGATCAGTTTTTACAATCGCGTACTAACCAACGTACCGATGAATATGGCGGCAGTATTGAAAATCGTTATCGGATGCTGAATGAAGTTGTACAAGCCGTTATAGAAGAGATACCGGCAGAGCGGGTCGGCGTACGTCTGGCTCCGAATGGCGTATTTAATGATATGGGCTCAGCAGATTATCGAGAGACATTTACCTATGTCGCACAACAATTGAACCAATATGGCTTGGCTTATTTACATGTGATGGATGGTCTGGCTTTTGGTTTTCATGAGCTGGGTGAACCAATGGTACTGAGTGAATTTCGCCAGGTTTTTGATGGAGCGATAATGGGCAATTGTGGTTATACACAAGAAACAGCCGAGCAAACGATTAGCCAAGGGCATGCAGACTTAATTGCATTCGGACGTCCGTTTATAAGTAATCCAGATTTAGTGGAACGTTTTACTAATGACTGGCCACTTGCAGCCGAAGCAGATATGGAAGTTTGGTATACACCAAGGGAAGATGGTTATGTGGATTTCCCTGTTTATGATGCTACGGACAAATAGCCGCTTCGGACTTTTCGATTCTGACATTACATCCATGGACATAAAAAAACCGCTCATAAGAGCGGTTTTTATTTTGACATCAGAAACTGTGTTTAAACTGCAGGGATTGATTTCTCAATAAGTGCTTTAACATTATTAGTATAAGCCTCTGTCAATTTAGCAATTTCTTTTGAATCTTCGATTGCATTGTTCGCTATGTTTTGTGCAGTTGATGCTTGTTCTTTTAAGTAAGAATTAAAAGTATCAAAATCCTTGATTTCAACTGAAGCCTTAAGTGCATCCATACTTGCTTTAGCGTTTTCTTCAATCGCTTTAACTTGAATTGCAGAGATTTCTTCAATGTTTTTCAAAGTTAATTCATTTAATTCTTTTACTGGTGTTAAAAATTCTTCAAATGTGTTTGCCATGATATTTCTCCAAAAATTTATTTAATCATTGGAGATAATTATACGCTCAATATGTTGCGGTGCAACAAAAATGTTTATTGTTTTATATGTATCTGAAATTAAAGGACTATTTATGATATTGATGGTTGTTTGAGCCAGAAAAGTAGTCGTTATTTTATTAATTTGAGTGGTGTGATGCTTTTTTCTGAGATCATTTTTTGGCCATGTTCTGGCTTGCCATAGTAATAGCCTTGAACAATAGTAAAATTGTTCGCTAGCAAGTAATCCAACTGTTCTTTCGTTTCGACTCCTTCAGCAATGACTTTAACGTTCAAGCTTTCAGCCATAGCACGAATTGCATTACATATTGCGGCATCACTTGGATCAGTCAAAATATCTCTGATGAAAGAACGATCTATTTTAATAACATCAATAGGGAATTGTTTCAGATAAGCGAGTGATGAGTAACCGGTGCCAAAATCATCCAATACAATCTTACAACCCATATCATGTAATTCATTGATAATCGATTTATTGTGCTTCGACCCCGTCATCAAAACGGTTTCAGTGATTTCCAGTTCCAGATCACTGGGGCTTAATTTGTATTTATTGATTGAATTCTCAATATGGCGTAATAGGTTTTTACTCTGAAACTGACGTGCCGATAAATTAACTGCTATTTTTATTGGATCAGCATTTTTTCGCATAAATAAACTGCCATAGCGACAGGCTTCAGAAATAACCCATTCACCGACTATATTTATCATACCAGAGTCTTCAAGAATCGGAATGAAACTGTCTGGTGATATAACTTCACCAGATGCAGTGTGCCATCGTAGTAGCGCTTCATAGCCAACGGTTTTATTTTCTATGACATTAAATTGTTTCTGGAAATACAATTCAAAGTCATTATTTTTTACAGCATGACGTAAACGAGATTCCAGCGTAATTTTGTTTAATGATTCTGAATTCATTTCATCAATGTAAAATTGATAATTATTACGCCCTAATTCTTTAGCGTGATACATTGCTGCATCAGAATTACGAAGTAAGTCAGAAACATTAACGCTGTCATCAGGATACATACTGATACCGATACTAGGACTAATACTGATTTCCTGTCCATCAATATCAATAGTTTCTCTAAAAGAATTGATGACTTTGATTGCAGTGCGCTCGGCAGCAAGTTCATTCTTTATATCAGTTAAAATAATGGTGAATTCATCGCCGCCAAGTCTGGCAACGGTATCTGAACTTCTCACGCATTTATTTAACTTCTCAGCAACGGCTATTAATAGCTTGTCGCCTGTCTCATGACCGAGTGAGTCGTTAACCTGCTTAAATCGGTCAAGATCAATAAACATCACTGATATTTTCTGTTTTTTACGTTCTGCCAGACTAATATAATTTTCCAGTCGATCGACAAACAGGGCACGATTAGGCAAGCCTGTTAAAACATCGAAGTTTGCTAGCATTGTCAGCTGCTCTTCATTATGTTTACGCTTAGTAATGTCTTCATAGAGCCAGATGCTTCCAAGTTCTGGTTTACCGTCTTCAATTGATTTAGCAGAAATTGCACACCAGAATTCATGTCCGTCTTTATGTTTTACTATCCACTCACTATTATAAGTGTCGTTTTCCTGTAACTTTTTATACGCCTGTCTTCCTATTTCGTCGAAGTCTTTTTTAGATGGGAATATGATCTCGGTTTTAAATCCTGTAATTTCCTCTCTTTCATAACCAAACATCTCTTCAAATTTGTTATTAACAGATATAAATTTTCTGTCTTTTAGATGGACTATGCCAACCAATGCATTTTCAAGTACTGCATTAAGTCGGTGTTCATTTTCCAGCAGTGCATCATAGGTCGTCGACAATTCATTAAAAAGTTGTTCATT
>JBMZNW010000203.1:0-221 GCA_049619915.1 Gammaproteobacteria bacterium | reverse complement strand
AGACTCAGCCAATAATGAAAATTCATCTTTAACAAAGTCTTTTGTATCTAAACGCGCTCTTAAATTGCCTCTGGTCAGATTGTCTACTGCATGGCCAATAAGTTTTAATGGTTGATTTATTCTATTATCAAGGCTTCTAAGCACGGTGATAATGAAAACTAAAACGATGAGACTGATAAAAATTATGATGGCATAACTTAGTTTGATAACTTTATCTGTTT
>JBMZNW010000202.1:0-3628 GCA_049619915.1 Gammaproteobacteria bacterium | reverse complement strand
ATCTTGTCGTGTATAAGGGAAGTGCTCACAAATATCAGTATTAACTTCTATGCCGCGCTTTTCTAATTCGCTATTTAAAACCTGACCAACCATAACGGCGCAACCGCCACAGGTTGTACCCGCTTTAGTACATGACTTAAGTTCACCTAACTCAAGAACGCCACCGTCTATGGCAGAGATAAGGTCTCCTTTACTGACATTATTACAAGAACAAATTTGTGCTGTATCAGGTAAAGCATCAACACCTAAGCCAACAGGCTCACCTGTTGATGGTAAAATTAACGCTTCTGGTTCAGTCGGTAAATCAATTGCATTTAAATAGTATTGTAATAAAGCATCATATTCAGAACAGTCACCAACCAATACCGCACCTAATAACTTCTTACCGTCTTCACTGACAACAAGACTTTTGTAAACTTGATCGCGTGGATTGTTATATTGATAACGCACTGCGCCCGGTGTTTTTGCCAAGGAATCACCAATCGAACCAACATCAACACCTAATAATTTTAGCTTGGTGCTCATATCTGCACCTTTAAACGTCGTATGCTCATCGGTTAATTGACTGACTGCAACTTCAGCCATGCGATAACCAGGCGCAACCAAACCTAATATTTGTCCGGCCCATAAAGCACATTCACCAATCGCAAAAATATCTTTATCGCTTGTACGACAATGATAGTCGATAACGATACCACCGCGTTCACCTAGTTTAAGCCCTGCTTTTTTAGCCAGTTCATCATAAGGACGAATACCGGCTGAAAATACAATCATGTCGGTTTCAAGTTCACCGCCATCGGCAAACTCCATTTTTAATCTATGCTGATCGCCTTCTTTAATAGCTTGTGTTGCTTTACTGGTATGTACTTGCACGCCTAATGCTTCAATCTTTGTACGCAACATGTCACTACCGCCATTATCGAGTTGCACGCCCATTAAGCCCGGCGCAAATTCAACAACATGTGTTTCCAAACCAAGATTTAATAATGCATTGGCACATTCAAGACCTAATAAACCACCACCAACAACAACACCAACTCGACTACCTGTTGCACTGGATTTAATTTCGCCTAGATCATCAATCGTTCGATACGTTAAACAATGTGGTAACTGATTACCTGGAATGGGAGGAACAAAAGCATAAGAACCGGTTGCTAATATCAACTGATCATATTGAAAAGTCATACCACCAGCAGTCGTAACAGATTTATTTTCGGCATCAATCGCATCAACAGGATCGCCAAAGAATGCATTAACACCATTTTCTTCATAAAACTCTCTGCTCGTTAACGCTAACTCTTCCGGCTTTTTACCTGAGAAAAATTCTGAGAGGTGAACACGATCATAGGCAACTCTGGGTTCTGCTCCTATCACTGTAATGTCAAAATCCAGCTTTGTTTCAAGGAGCTTTTCAACGGAGTAATGCCCAACCATTCCGTTACCGACAACAACTATTTTCTTTTTCATATGGTTAATTATTTTTCCTACTCAAAAAAAAAGCGCATTGAGACTATGTGTCTCAAAGCGCCTTTGCTTATTCACTAAACTGCTTAATCGATTAATAATCGATTAAATAGTTATTACTTAAATCAATATTGCACCATCTGTGCCACTCAGTTAATTTTATCTAAGTGTTTGAAATTATTTGAAAATACTCTTCGAGTTCAATTTCAATTATTTCTGATCGCACTATCTGCTTACATCAAACCAACATTAACGCACCAATATTGTGCAACCCATTATTTAAATAATAATGATTTAAACCAATATCTTTACATATAAGTGATTTACAAATTTGGCGCTTTCGCTTTAATGGTTATCACATTCTGCAAGAAAGGTAATTAATTCCTCTCTGTATTTGTAATAGTCTGGATGCGAAACCAAAGCCTTACGAGTACGCGGTCTTGGCAAATCGACTTCCATGACTTTACCGACTTTAGCGTTTGGACCATTGGTCATCATTACAACGCGATCGGCTAATAAGATGGCTTCATCAACATCATGCGTCACAACAATCGCTGTTACCTGTGTACGTGTCCAAACTTCCATTAGCACTTCTTGTAATTCCCAACGTGTTAATGAATCCAGCATTCCAAAAGGTTCATCAAGTAGTAACAACTTTGGCGATAAAGCAAATGCGCGAGCAATACCAACACGTTGTTTCATACCATTCGAAAGTTCAGATGCCTTTTTATTTAACGAATCACCTAAACCAACTCTGTTTAAATAATATTCAACAATCTCATTTCTTTCTTTTTCTGAGGCATGAGCAAAAACACGTTCAACACCTAACGATACATTTTCAAACGCTGTCATCCATGGAAATAAACTGGGCGCCTGAAACACAACGGCACGGTCAGGCCCGGCTGAATCTATTTCATGTTTATCTAGAACTATACCGCCATCACTTATGTCATTTAGGCCAGCAGTCATAGAAAGCACTGTAGACTTACCGCAACCAGAGTGGCCAATGACTGAAATAAACTCACCCTTCTTCATATTTAAATTAAAACCATCAACTACCGTTAATGGTCCTTTAGGAGTTGGGTAAACCTTAGTGACATTAAAGAACTCTAGATACTTAGCTTCACCTTTATTCGTCAAATACGGTTGCAATGCTTTTGGCGTATTTCCTTTTTTCTTTGCTTCATTTGGAAGAATTGGTTTAAGCGGCGGTAGTTGTACTACATTTCCTTCTGTATCACCTGCTTCATTAACACCAACTTTCATCAAGTACTGGGTAATATCACTACGCAGCTGCTTAAACTTTTCGTCGTGATTCATCGCTGTTCTATCACGCGGGCGCTCTAGATCAACAATAAACTCAGGACCAAAGGTTGCATCAGGGCCAGGATTCAATGGAATAATTCTATCCGCCATGATGAGTCCTTCATCAACATCATTGGTAATCAGAATAACGGTTTTCTTATCCTGCTCCCAAATACGAATTATTTCATCTTGAAGGTTTGCACGCGTTAATGCATCCAACGCACTTAAAGGTTCATCAAGTAACAATACATCTGGGCTTGCTGCCAGTGCCCGAGCAACATTAACACGTTGACGCATACCACCAGACAATTCAGCCGGACGTCGATGTGTTGCATGAGATAAGCCAACCATATCGATATATTTTTCTGTATGTGCTTTTCGTTGTTCAGCGCTCCAGTCTTTATAGGTTGCATCTACTGAGAGTGCGACATTGCCAAAAACCGTTAACCAAGGCATTAAAGAATAACTTTGGAAGACAACTCCACGATCAGGGCCTGGCTCAGTAACTGTTTTACCGCCTTTGATAACTTCACCACTATCCGGTTTTATTAAACCGGCAATGGATGAAATCAGAGTTGTTTTACCGCTACCAGAGAAACCAACGATAGCAACAAACTCACCTTCTTTAATTTCAAGATTAATATCTTTAAGCACCGAGGTTTTACTCGAGCCGCTGCCATAAGATTTACTTAGATTATTTATAGATAAAAATGACATTGTACTATTCCCTTATCTCGCTTCACCAAAAGAGAAGAATTTTTGTAAGGTCAGCATTATTCGGTCAAGAATGAAACCGATAAAACCAATAGTAAATACAGCGACCATAATTTTACCTAATGATTGTGAACTACCGTTCTGG